>CAIWTC010000642.1 GCA_903915485.1 uncultured Ignavibacteriales bacterium
CAAGATGCTTGCAGATTCAAACTATTATAATTGGCAGAAAAATTCCGTTGATAAGACAATTAACTTTTCATTCTCAGATTTAGAGCAACACATTGACATTGATAAGAGCAGAATAAATCAGGAGGAAGGCCTGGAGGCATTCAGTGGTGTTTTGGACATTACGCTGCTTTCCGATAAAGCCAAGGCTTCACTTTCAACGGCAAACAAAAAATATTCGGTTACTCAATTTGAGAATTTCGCATCATGTCCCTTCAAGTATTTCCTTGAGCGCATCCTGAACCTTCAGGAAACACTTGAGCCTGAAGAAGAGGCTGATTCCAAAACATTTGGACTTATCTTGCACAAAATCTTCGAGGATTTCATGGTGTTTTGCCATGAAAGCAAAATAGTTTTAAGCAGTTGCAGTGCATCTAAGAGTAAGATTGCCGAAACAAAACTTTTCAGCATAGCAGAAGAACTAATTGAAAGCAACGAGTTCGCCCAAAGTTTGTCTTTCTGGGACAAGGAAAGAATTCTTGGAATTGAAGGAGATAAAAGCAAATCACTTTTAAGTATGTTCCTTGAATTCGAAAAGAACAACACTGCATTTATTCCCAAATTTTTTGAATTGGAATTTGGAGAATTCAGCAGCAGTAAATTTTTGAATAAGATGGCATACCCGGAATTATCGATTGATGATATCCATCTTCGGGGTAAAATTGATAGAATTGATGTGGATGAGAAAAATAAAACATTCAAGATTATAGATTACAAAACCGGTGCTGTACCCAAAACATTACATGTCGATGAAGGAACTTATCTTCAACTCCCCGTTTATTCTGAGGCAGCAAAGAAGATTTTGGAGAAAGAGTTTGGGTCCGCCTTTTCACCTGTGTTTCCGGACATTTTTTCGCTGCAAGGCAAACAAGATGATTTTGGATTGAAAATAGTGAAGCAGAAGGATTCAGGTAAGATTAAGTCCGTCGAATATAATGACAGTTCAGTTGATGTTTTTGTTGAAGGTGCGCAAAGCTTAATAGAACATTCAATCAGTAAAATCAAAGAGTTCAGTCAAAGGATAAACAACGGTGAGTTTCCGGTTAATCCAAATAAATCTAAGAATCCTTGCAGATACTGTAATTACTTTGCAGTGTGCAGACAGTCGGAAATTAATTAAGCCTAATTCCCTGGCTTAATAACTCCGTCTTTGATTTCGTATAAATAATCGGCCTGTTTCATCAACTCAGCATTATGTGTGACGATGACAAAAGTCTTCTTCAACTCGTCACGAAGTGTTTGAAATATTTTATTGATTGAATTACTATTTATAGAATCCAAGTTTCCTGTAGGCTCATCGGCGAAAATAATACTGGGATTATTAGCCAACGCTCTCGCCACAGCAATCCTTTGCTGCTCCCCGCCGGAAAGTTCTGCGGGTTTGTTATCTCCTTTGGATGATAATCCAACCAATTCAAGCAATTCTTCGGCGCGCACCAGTGACTGCTTTTTAGATTTTCCGGCTATCATCAGCGGAATAGCAATATTCTCGGCAGCGCTGAATTCCGGGAGAAGATGATGAAATTGAAACACAAAACCAACTTCGGTGCTTCTGAACGCTGACACCTGCTTATCATTCATCAGATGTATTTGTTTCCCGTTGATTGTCACTTCACCGCTAGTCGGCTTATCCAATGCCCCCAAAATGTGCAGAAGCGTACTTTTCCCTGCTCCGGATGAACCGATTATCACGGATATTTTATTACTGTAAATCTCCATTGAAACACCCTTAAGTGCTTCAAAGGTTTTGCTTTCCATTTTGAAATTCTTAGTGACTTTATTGGCTTTAATTATTACTTCATTCTGCATTCTATATTTTCCAGGATATTCATACAAATATACCTTATGATTTTCAATGAAAGAAGTAAAATTTACGGTCAAGACTCAATAATTACTCACCCCAAAATATTGATTTTAGACCGCCCATGAGCATTAATTTCTCACCGGTCAATAAATTAGCCCAACCGCTCCACTCGCCATGAAAATAACTTTTAAATAATTAGAAATTACTAATTCATTGACTGAATATTTCATATTTTAACAGTTGAACTTTTAAGGTTTACGGAGTGTTATTATAGTATTATCTGTCATTCAAAGATAATATCTCTAAATCATAATTTGAAATTCATGAAAAATTTATTTTCGCTTAAAAAATATTTCTTAGCATACAAAAAAAAATTACTCTGGGGTCTGGTTTTTATCATCTGCTCGAACATTGGTTCGGTTTATGTCCCTATACTGATTAAGAATTCCATAAACATTTTGCAGAGCGCTACAAACTACGAGACTCTCGGTAAATATGCGTTTTTGATTGTAATAGCCTCACTTTTCTCAGGAGTATTTAGATTTCTAATTCGCCAATCCATTATCGTTGTATCCCGAGAAATTGAATACGACCTCAGAGGTGATTTCTGGAAGCATATCCAAAATTTACCAATGCGGTATTTTTCCAATAACTCCACCGGCAATATCATGGCCCATGCAACAAATGATATTAATGCCGTCCGTATGTTCATCGGTCCCGCCGTTATGTATTCTATCGATACATTTATCAGGCTAATAATTGTTATCTCCATCATGCTTTCGATAAGTACATCGCTCACTATTTATTCCCTACTTCCGCTGCCTGTTCTTTCATTTTTAGTTTATTATGTCGGTAAACTTATTCATGACAGATTCACAAAAATTCAAGAGAAGTTTTCTGAATTAACTACAAAGGCACAGGAGAATTACTCAGGCATCCGCGTAATTAAATCATATACCCGTGAAAGCGGTGAGATTGAAAGTTTCCGCAACCTAAGCAAAGAATATCTTAAGAAGAACATGAAACTCGTAAAAGTTCAGGCTCTTTTTCAACCGATTCTATTTTTAATCACCGGTGTTTCAGTAATTATTGTGATTTGGCTAGGCGGCACAAAAGTTATGCGCGGTGAACTTCTGCTCGGTGATATTACTGCATTGATTATCTATTTGGGAATTCTGATCTGGCCAATGATTGCCTTTGGTTGGGTGATAAATATTATTCAGCAGGCAGAAGCAAGCATGGCTAGACTAAACAAAATATTATCCGAACCTATTGAAATTAAAGATAATGAAGATTCAGTTGAAACAATAATCGACTTAAAAGGTGCTATTAAGTTTGAGGATGTATCTTTCCGTTATTCAGAAATTCAGCCTGATGTATTAAAAGATATCAACCTAATCATCCCGGTCGGAAGTACTCTTGCTATAATGGGTCACACCGGAAGCGGTAAAAGCACTTTAGTAAATTTACTGTTACGCCTTTATGATGTAACAGGCGGGAATATTCTAATCGACGGAAATGAAATTAAATCTATCCCGCTGAAAACTTTGCGAAAAAGTATCGGTTATGTTCCCCAAGAGTCCTTTTTATTTTCAGATTCTTTAACGAACAATATCAGTTACGGGCTTGATGCCCCCGATTTAGAAATCGTAAAAAAATCTGCGGCAATTTCACAGTTTGAAAAAGATGTAGTTGATTTTCCCGAAGGATATGAAACAATAATTGGTGAGCGCGGGATAACTCTTTCCGGTGGTCAGAAACAACGCTCAGCACTTGCAAGAGCTTTAGTACTGAATCCTAAAATTCTAATTTTAGATGATTCTTTTTCTGCTGTTGACACTAACACCGAAGAAAAGATACTTACGAACTTAAAAGAATTTATGAAAAATAGAACAAGTGTGATTATCAGTCATAGAATTTCCACAGTTAAAGATGCTGATAACATAATTGTATTGAAAGACGGCACTATCGCCGAAGAAGGAACACACGATGAACTTTTTGCGCTTGATGGCATATATGCTGATATATATAACAAGCAACTGCTTGAAAAAGAACTAGAAGAATACACTGATTAGATGGCAGCAGATAAAAAAAACGATGATGAGATATTAGGCAAAGCCTACGACGCACGACTGATGCGCCGGTTGCTGAAATATGTCAAACCTTACTTAAAATATGTGATACTTGCTATTGTGTTAAATATAATAGCAGCAGCACTTGGACCTCTGCGCCCATACCTCACAAAAATAGCAATTGACGAATACATTCGCGACCGCAATTACACAGGGTTATCTTATGTGTCTATCGGTTTGTTTGCGGCACTATTCCTGCAAACTTTTATTCAGTATCTGCTTACTTACTATACTCAATACTTAGGTCAGCGCACAATTCTTGATTTGCGCATGGAACTCTTCGCACATACTCAAAAACTTGCGCTCAAATTTTTCGACAAAACACCTATCGGCCGAATGGTCACAAGAGTTACAAACGATATTGAATCTTTGAACGAACTTTTCTCCTCCGGAATAATCATGGTATTCAGCGATGTATTTATCGTTCTATGGATATTCTGTTTTATGTTCTATCTTGATTGGAGATTGTCATTAGTAACGCTGTCAGTGCTTCCTGTATTGTTTTATGGAACATTCTTATTCCGAAAGAAAGTCAGAGAGAACTATCGCGATGTTAGATTTCATCTTGCCAGACTAAACTCATTCATGCAAGAGCGTGTAACAGGAATTTCGATTGTCCAGATTTTCTTTAAACAAAAAGAAGAGTTGAAACAATTCTCATCTATCAACGCTGACCACCGCAAAGCTAACATCGAGTCAATTTTCTATTATGCTGTATTTTATCCCGGTGTTGAGCTTTTAAGCAGTGCGGCAATTGCATTGATTATTTGGTATGGCGGCGGAGAAATTATTCAGAAGCACTTATCACTTGGTGTTCTTTTCGCATTTATCCAATACACAGAAATGTTCTTCCGTCCGATAAGAGATTTATCAGAAAAATATAATATTTTACAAACCGCAATGGCATCATCTGAAAGAGTATTCAAACTCCTCGATGAAGACACTATTATTCCTTCACCTGAAGCTCCAATCCGCAAGAGCAGTTTAAGCGGGAAAATAGATTTCAAAAATGTTTCCTTCGGTTATGGCTCCAGCAACACTGACTTTGTGTTGAAGAATCTTTCATTCAACATTCAACCGGGGAAAACGACGGCGATAGTCGGAGCAACAGGTGCGGGGAAAACTAGCATCATAAGCCTACTTAGCCGTTTTTATGATATTCAAAATGGCCAGATTTTAGTCGACGATATCGACATCAAGGAAATTAGCGAAAAGGATTTAAGAAATAATATTGCAATCGTTTTACAGGATGTGTTTCTGTTTTCAGGGACCATCCGTTCAAACATAACAATGGATAATCCTGCAATTACTGAGGAACAGATGATTAAAGCTGCCCGTATGGTAGGTGCAGACAAGTTTATTGAACAACTCCCTAATAAATATGATGAGGAAGTAAAAGAAAGAGGCGCTACTCTCAGCACAGGACAGAAGCAACTTATTTCATTTGCACGGGCGTTAGCTTATAACCCTCAAATATTAATATTAGACGAAGCAACTTCAAGCATAGATACTGAAACAGAAATTCTTATTCAATCAGCAATTGAAAAACTCTTGGAAGGCCGCACTGCAATTGTTATTGCTCACAGGCTTTCAACAATTCAGAATGCGGATAAAATTCTTGTACTCCATAAAGGCGAACTTAAGGAGACTGGTAACCATCAGGAACTACTTGCTAAACGGGGAATATATTATAAACTATATCAACTTCAGTATAAGAACCAGGAAATTTCAAATTCATAAACAATAGGACTTCAAATGGTATTTCGTTTCATGACCTTAGAGCGCCACATTATCGATGCGGAAAGACTTCACCCCGAAGCAACAGGTGAGTTGTCAAAACTGCTTTCAGATTTGGCAATCGCAATCAAAGTCATTTCACTTCAAGTAAACAAAGCAGGCCTTGTGGATATTTTGGGAATGACAGGTGATAAAAATGTTCATGGCGAAAGTGTAAGAAAGCTTGACATGTTTGCACACGATATGGTATTCAGAGCAATTGACCATGGAGGTCACCTTTGCATTATGGCATCTGAAGAAGAAGAAGATATCATCCACATACCCACAGATTTTAAAATTGGTAAGTATGTATTGCTTTTTGATCCAATGGACGGTTCATCCAACATTGATGTTAATATAAGTATCGGCACTATTTTCTCAATCTATCGAAGAGTTTCCCCTGACGGTACACCCGGAACAATGGAAGATTGCCTGCAGCAGGGACTTGAACAAATCGCCGCAGGATATGTCGTTTATGGCTCAAGTACAATGCTGGTTTATACTACCGGGCACGGCGTCCATGGATTCACGCTTGACCCTGCACTCGGTGAGTTCATTCTTTCACATGAAGATATGCAGATTCCTCAAAAAGGGAAAATATACAGCATCAACGAAGGAAACCACAATTATTGGGATACAGGATTGAAAAACTATATCAAGTATCTGCAGGATGAGGATAGCAAGACCGAACGCCCGTACTCAAGCAGGTATGTTGGCTCAATGGTTGCGGATATACACAGAACACTGATATATGGAGGCATTTATATGTATCCGAGTGATTCTAAAAGTCCAAAAGGTAAATTGCGGTTAATGTATGAATGCAATCCTATGTCATTCATTGTAGAAGCGGCAGGCGGAAGAGCAACTAATGGGCAAAAAAGAATTTTAGAAATCCAACCGGAGAATCTTCACCAGCGGACACCTATATTTATCGGCAGCAAAGAAGATGTGTTGAAAGTTGAAGAGTTCATAAATAACTCAGGCAAGACAAATAGTTAGTAGAAGATTTTTTCAAATAGCTTATGAACTTAATGCGGGATAACTACCCGCATTTTTTATGCCCCACAGAAATGACCCCCTAGAATTACTTAATAATTTCCTTTATCATCCACTTGCCATTATCGAGGAAGATTTTCAACTTTAGGTATGACCCTCTAGTGAACTCCCGGAGCGACTTCAACTCCATGTTCAAAGCAGTTCCCTTTATTACCTTACCTACATATTCGTACTGAGGTTGAAGCGATATCACATCATCAAACTTGAGGTTAACCTTTGAACCCTTCGTAAGTTTAACGCCCAAAACCCTGCATTCAAGAATGAACTGATTGTCTTTAACAAGTTTTCTTTCACGCACCTCAACATTTACAATAGCCTCAGAAAGCTCTTTAGAATATACTATAGTATCTATAGCAGCGATTTTAACAGGAGGTTGTTCTTTGATAATATTTACCGGTTCAACCTTTGATGAAACAGTGACCGGTTTATCAGAACTTTGGGGTCTCATCATTCTGCGCTTACTAACACATGAGGCAGTTGAAAGAGCGAGCAGAAATAATACTGCAACGCTAAACAGACCAACTATACTTACTTGTGAATTATTAGATTTCATAGAAGCAATATAAATATATTATTTTTCTTCATCGAATTTATTGTACTTCTGAATTAACTTTTCGAAAAGAATATCCAACGGAGAAAGGAGCAGCGCTATTCCGGCATTGATTCCAAGTTTCAGCACGGGTACGCTTTTTGCAAGCGCATCTGTATAGGGGTCAAGCAAAACATTTATAAACTCAAATAACAGCAATAAAGAAATAAACGAAAGCATTTCAATATACTTACTTTGAAGTTGATACTTACCACTCAAGAATAACAAAATAAAAAGGACAATCAACACAATGGATATCATCAAATACTGAATATTATTCCGGCGCTTTTCAACAGCTTGTTTTATACGGTTGCTTTCCTCATCGGCCCTTTTCTGCATCTCCAGGGTTTTTTCAATTTGGTACCGCTCCGCCAACTTACCAATTTCTGATGCCTTTGTAGCATCTACCAAACTATCCCTCAACGCTGAATACTTCCGTTGATATTCAAAAGCTGATTTGTAATCTCCCAATTTGGCATAAACTTCAGAGAGTGAATATGAGACATTTTTCTTGACTTCCAATGCATCAATCTGGCCCGCTAAATCAAATGCTTGCTTAAGATAACTAATCCCTTTCGGGCATTGCTTTAGTCCAGTGTAAGTGTCGCCCACATTATATAGAGAAACAGCTAAAGCCGACATATCTTCATTTTCTTCATTAATATTCTTGGCGAGTAAATGATATCGCAGTGCTTTTTTATAATTCAACTGTGCCGAATATATGCCGCCCATGTTTGTGTAAATTGCCGACAGGAAAATAGGATTATTATATTTCTCACACAATTTTTTGGCTGTCTCAAAGTTACTTAGGGCCGTAGTATAATCATTCATATTCTTATAAACACTGCCGAGGTTTACTACTGTTTGAATTTCGCCATTAATATCCTTTAACATTCGCTTAAACGATAAAGACTTATTATAATATTCCAAAGCTGAATTGTAAGATTCCGTCATTGTGTAAACATTACCAAGGTTATTTAGCGATGCGGCGATATTAAGTGTATCGCTTAAGGCCTCCCGTATTTTTAGGGCAGTCAAATAGTAATCCAAAGCCTTGCTGTATTCACTTAAATTAAAATACACAGCCCCGATATTATTATTTGCATTCCCTATCAGTGCGCTATCGCTGATTTGATTTGCAAGTGTTAGGGCTGAGCTAAGTTGAAGAAGTGCAGGCGCATACTTTGCTTTGAGATAATAGTAAAGCCCTAAATTTATTTTGGCACGGACTATCTGTTTATTTAGGTTCAAACTGCTTGAGAGGGATAGGCCTTCCTCTGCATATTTCAAACTCATTTCTAAATCAACAGCCCTGTACTTGGCAGATAAATCATTTAAAATTCTAGCCTTAGCTGAATCGACAGATTTAGGGAGAAGATTCTTTAGAGAATCAAGGAAAGGCTGAGCAATTATACAATTACTCAGAAGTAGAAAAATAATAGTTATACGAGTTCTAACACTCATGCAGATAAGTTCTTTTAAATAAAGAGTGATGCAATAGATGCCGTAAGCATCGTTGCAACAGTTCCGCCGAGAACCGCTTTCATACCGAGTGCTGCAATGTCGCCTCTTCTATTTTCAGCAAGCGGACTGATACCGCCTATCTGAATCGCAATTGAAGCGAAATTTGCAAAACCGCATAATGCATATGTAGCTATGATAACTGAGCGCTCGGATAAATGTTTTAAGGCAATGATATCGGATAACTTTGAATAAGCTACAAACTCATTTAGCGCAAGTTTAATACCCATTAATGAACCAACTTCTAATGATTCTTTAGGAGTTACACCAATAAGTATTGCAAAACCTTGAAAAATTATTCCGAACAATAATTCCAGGGATAACGGTTTTCCAAACCTGTCAAAGCAGAAAGCATTTATTCCGCCGAATAATCCAAGCCACTGCAGAATAGCGTTTACCAATGCAATAAGTGCGATAAAAGCAATCAGCATACCGGCAACATTAATCGCAAGTTTCACACCGTCAGCAGCACCTGATGCCGCTGCTTCGATTACATTTGATGAAGTTTTTTCAACCTTAAGGGAAACTGTTCCAAGCGTTTTGGGTTTGTCTGATTCTGGAACAAGAATTTTCGAAATAATTATTGAAGCGGGTGCAGCCATAATGCATGCCGCAAGGAAATGTCCGGCAAATTGAACCTGTGTTGCCTCTAAAGACCTTCCAAACATAATTGCCAGTGGTGCAGCAACCATCATAACATAAGTACCCATTATGCCGCCTGAAATATGCGCCATTCCTGAAGTCATAATTGTCAGCAACTCACTTTTTGTCATCGAAGCAATATATGGACGGATTACCAAAGGTGCTTCAGTCTGACCTATAAAGATACTTGCACCAACCGATAAAGATTCGGCACCGCTTGTCTTAAGTAATTTAGCGACTAATTTTGCAATGTACTTAACAATGAACTGCATTATTCCGAGATGATACATTACTCCCATAAACGATGCAAAAAATATAATCGTCGGCAGAACTTTGAAAACAAAAAAGAAACCAAGACTGTCGGGACCTGCATCTCTCGCAAGTCTTCCAAAAACAAATTCAGCACCATAGCTAGAAAAATTCAGCAAGGATACAAAGCCCTTACTTATAGCTCCAAATATATTTCGCCCAATGTCAGTCTTCAAAACGAAAAAAGCAAAAACAAACTGCATCAAAATCCCAATGCCAACAGAACGCCAGTTAATCGATTTCTTATTCTCGGAGAATAATGATGTCAGTCCAATCAGAACTATAATTCCCACAAGTCCTTTTGCAATATTTCCTATTTCCACAGTTGTCCTTATAATTCTATTATTTGATGCGATATATTTGTTTCATCCAAACTGTCATAGATTTTAGAAATCAGCTCCAAACCATAACGGTTGGCATATCCAAAGAAGTTAAATACTCTCTCCTGTAAATTGCCATTCGGATAAATTGTATTCAGAATCTTTTGAGTTTTCTTAATCAACACTTCATGCTTTGCTTTTTCGGCAACAAGTGCTTTTGCCTTATATTCAGCCAGTGCGCTAATCATTTTAACTTTATACTTCTCTGAAGAGTCGCCGGTTGTTTTATCTATTATCGAAAGATTATCGCGGAGTTTTGACATCGTCGAAATTATTTCCGCTTCAGCATCAGTAAAATGCGTGTTAAAGTTAAAAGGCATTACATTAGCAATTGCCAACTCAAGTAAAGAATCCTGTTTCAAGAACAAATCTTTAAAACGGATATTACTTTTATTTAGAAAATCAATATTATGTTTTTCCATCAGTGTTGCTGATGACCTTGGATAGATAATTGGAGCTGGGATATTGAAAAAGTCATATAACGGCATCACCTGAGCAAAGTAGGATACCTCAGAAGGCCCTGCAACATAAGCAGCGGTATTGAAGAGTGTATCCTGACATATTGGCCGAAGCAAAACATTCGGGCTAAATTTCTCGGGATGATTTTCTGCAAGTAGCAAAAGCTCTTCAGTTGTGAACTTAATTCTTTTTCGTCTAAGTTTGAAGCCGCCTGTTTCATCAGGTAAAATTGCGTACCGTTTCTCTTCATGCATAAAAAATAGATTTACTGGTTTCACCTTTACTTGAGCATGATAAATTTCTTCAAGCTTAGCACTGCGCTCAATCAATTTCGATGTATGCGCTCGGTAATCGGTTATTTCTTTTACAAATACATCTTTGAGAAGCGCTTTTACAGCAATATCCTGAGGGTCAAAAACAATCAGCCCGTAATTATCAAACAGGTAGAAAAGCAAATCCCTGAATGCATCTTTGAAAGTTCGTCCTTCAGTATAAAATCTTTTTAACTGATCAAGAATATCTGCCGTAAAATCTGTCTTCCTGATTGAAGCTTCAAACTGCTCGAAGAAATCATTGATAACTCCCGATATCTTGATTGTTCCTGTTGACATTGGGTCATCTTCGGATTCGGCTACCTGCTCATAACTGATTTTCTTAATTTCACTTTTATCATCTACAATAGAAGTATGCCGTATCTCTTCAAAATCGTGGTCTTCCGTTTCCATCCAAAACACGGGCACAAAATTATACGCAGGATGTTTTTTCTTGATTGATTCAGCAAGTTTAATCGCGGTGATTATCTTATAAATTGTATAAAGCGGTCCGCCGAGGATACCTAACTGCTGTCCGGTAATTATTGAAAGCGTATTAGGCTTACCTAAAAGCGAAATATTTTTTTGAGTTATTTCGGATGGCAAATATTTTGAATACTGTCTTATGATTATTTTTTCGACCTGCTGCTGAACTGCGCCGGGCTTAGATGATATTTTTTTGAAAAGATTCTCATATGAAGATGCATCTCTGAAATTAGTTTTGAAATATTCGGACACATTTTCAAATTCAGAAATATAGTCTAAATATAAATTCGGAAATCCCGGAATTTCACTGAAAGGTGTTGGTGCAATACTTGAAGTTGTCATAAATAATTCGAATTCTTTTTCTTTAGCTTAGATTAATCTCTAAAGCTAATTTCGTGATTTTATTTTTTTATCGGTGTTTTGAATATGTACTCATATAAATTAGAAAGTTCTTTTTTGGCTCTCCTGCGAAAAGCCTTGGCTAAACTTCCATCTGCCATTAACCGCCTTGGACTTGTCCACACTCTTGCTTCGTATGAGCGTATTAAGGAGATTTTCCCAATGTCCATTAAAGACATCGCCATCCATCCATCGGACCATTTTTTTCGTGCGGTGTTAAATCCACCGACTTGCAATGCTGCACTTTTTAAGAATGCAAAATTAAACCCAAGCACATTAAGATACTGCCGGTTTCTATTCCGCACATTAAAAACTGTTTCTGCAAGGATTTCGTAGCAACCCAGTACAAATCTGCTTGACCCCTCAGGGGGAATGAACGAATGTCTTCCATAATTCAACACTAGACCGTCCTTCCCTAATTTATCACTCATTGTTTCAATCCATTTCGGTGGATAAAAACTATCGCCGTCAGCATTTAGAATATAAAGGCCTTTTGATGTATCTAAACCCGCCTGCCTTGCATTGCTTATCCCCTGCTCTTCTACAAAAATATTTTTGACTCCTAGCAAATCAATAATCTGCTGTGTGTTATCAGTTGAATTATTGTTTACAATAAGCAGTTCGACCTTTTTCGAAGTCTGCTGCTCAGCAAATGTCGAAAGAGTTTTGAATAAATTCATTCCTTCATTCCAAACGGGCATCACGACTGATACTTCAGGCTCTTCAGAATGGAACTTCGACAGTTTATTCTTCAACGAATCAATTAACGATTGAGGAATTTCTTCAATCGAGTTAAATTCATATAAGTGACTTTTCAGCCACGCAGGAGTTGTAAATCTGGAGTATCTAGCTTCGTTCAAAATTTATTCCTGATATCTAAAGATATGTTATAAACAGTAGGAGCAAGTCGATACAGTTCATCAATTTGCTCACGGGTTAATTTTTTTGCTCCGCCTAATCCTTCTGCATAGAACATAGTCTTTGCATAGTGTTCCAATTTTTCCATTCTGAAATATGCTTCACGGATGTTTCTTCCCACTGCCACTGCTCCATGATTTTGAAGAAGAAATACATTAGCGTATTCTATATACTCATTCATTGATTCAGGCAGAGCATCAGTCGATGGTGTTGCGTAAGTGCAAAGAGGAATCCGACCAAGGTTAAGGACTATTTCCGGAAACACTGGAACATCAAGCGATTTTCCGGAACTTGCATATGCAGTTGCAACAGGCGGATGACAATGTATCACAGCGTTAACATCACTTCTTTTATTATAAATATTGAAGTGAAGTTTACTCTCTGTCGAAATTTTAAGTTTCGAAAATTTTACTTGTCCATCTAAATTACATTGTACAATATTTTCAAGATTAGTATCACCCTTTGGAATTCCCGAGGAAGTAATTACTATCGTTCCGTCTGCTCTGCGCAAGGACAGGTTTCCATCTGCCGCAGCAACAAAACCTTTTGCTGAGACCTTATGGCAATATTCAATTAACTCTTTTTTCTGCAGCATACTTTTCTAGTTTTTCCAGCAGCAATAAATTTACCAAACCATCCTCACCGGTGACGACAGGAGTGGTATTGCGCAGAAAAGAATTATTGAATGATTTAAGAGCGATATGTAATTTGTTTGTTCTTTTTCTAAATACTTTTTTTCCTTCGCCTTCAAGGAGTATACTCATTTTTGCAGAAGAAAATCTTCCGCCGATTAAGTTCTCAATACTAATACTTCCCCTGTTTCCCACTATCTCAATCCTGTTGAGTGCGCGGAGACAGTTAGAAGAAACACAAAAATATGCATACCCGCCATTGTTGAACTTCAACTGACCTGAAGCAAAATCTTCAACTTCAGTTCTGTAGATTATATTATCCATTATACATGAAACAGGCTCTACTTCCCCATATAGGAAGCGCATTAAGTCAAGCATGTGCGTTGCTAAATCTCTCATCACCCCACCGCCGCTTAGCTCTTTTGAGAATCTAAAGTTGTTGTCGGGGGGAAAATGAATATTAAAATTAGTCGAGATAGAAATTATTTTCCCAATGGTCTGCTTGCTGATTAGTTCCTTAGCTTTTTCAAGCAAAGGGTGAAATCTATATATATAGTTCACTGCAAGCTGCACATTATTTTTTTTACAAACAGCAACCATCTCCTCTGCCTGTTCAGAACTCAAAGCTAAAGGCTTATCACAAAGAATATGCTTCCCCGCCGCTGCGGCGGCAAGAACCTGAGAGTAATGGTCATTGTTTGAACTTCCGATATAAACCGCGTCGATATCAGATTTCAAAAATTCCGCAAAATCATTTGTGTGGAATGGAACTGAAAACTTATCAGCAATATTTTTTGCGCGAAGACTATTCTTGCTGTATACTGACGCGATTTTCGCCTTGCGTACATTTTGAAGCGCCGGTAAAATGGCGGTTTCTGAAAATCTGCCAAGACCAATAACACCCCATCTTACGCGTTTTGGATTTCGATTTCGTATTTTAATCATAACTGAAAAAAGCCATTTTATTAATTATTAATTGATTTAATTGTATCAGAAGCGAATATTATGACTGTTAAAACATTAACTTAATCCATAATAAATCGCAGTATTATCCTAGTAAAGCTAGCAATCTGCATCTACAAAAGTAACACTTTTCAGATAAATTATGTAGTAAAATGAAAATGATTGTAGGCGCAGAGAATTTGATATTTCACGGAATGGAACCGTTTTTCACCCATCAGACATGGGCAAGTAAAAGCAGTGTATATTATCAGCGATTATTTAGGGTTTGTTTACTGTGTCGAGTCTTATAAATAAATATCGAAAGCAGCAACAGTCCAATCAAAGCGATAGGAAGATATTTATTCGTTGTATTCACTAAATAATTATCAGGCAACGCATTTGTGTTTCCCACTAAAACAAACCCCGACCAATAATATGGGTTCGGTGAAATGGTCTTAATGAATTGTGATTTTGCCAGACGCAATGCATCAGTTTTAGAAGCACCGCTTTTCAAAGCGGAATAGAATAACTTCATAAACTCTGTTGTGTATCTGTCATTAACCTCCCACATTGAAACAACAACACTGCCGGCACCCGCATCTAAAAAAGCTTTGGTCATTCCAACTATTCCTTCAGATGATTCAAATACCCCCTCACCCGAATTACAAGAACTCAACGCAACTAAATCCGCGTTGATATTCATCTCGGAAACTTCAGATGCTTCTAATATTCCATCATTTGACTTATCATATTCAGGCGAAAAGAAAATCGCAGGTTGTTTACCTATCAGGAACGAATGTGTAGAGAGATGAATAATTCCGCTTGATTGTGCAAGTAACTTAAAATTTGTTTCCGTTGCTTCTTTTTTACTGAAAACATTAGTATTCTGAAATTTTCTTTCAATTG
>CAIWTC010000643.1 GCA_903915485.1 uncultured Ignavibacteriales bacterium
ATTGAACGATATTTCAATATCACCTTTAGATTTTGCTTCTTCAGGAGTTTATGTTAAACAGTCTGAAGTTTCTGAAGCAAAGGCAAATCTTGAAGTTACTTCTAAGTTGTTGAATTCCGGTAATGTTAATTCCAATGTTAATGTAAAGGTTACTCTTAGGAATGCTGACGGAAGTATTGCCACTGAAAAAACTTCTGAAGTTTTACTTAAAGAAAATTCCGCAGGTGACTGCGTTCAAAGTATCTCAATTGAAAAACCACATCTGTGGAATGGCAAAGCTGACCCTTATATGTACAGTGTAGAAGTCAGTGTTTTGAAATCGGGAAAAGTTCTTGACAAAGTAACCGAAACCGTTGGTTTAAGATACTATTCAATATCTTCATCTGAAGGATTGTCCCTAAACGGGAAACCGTATCGAGTTCATGGCGTAAACAGGCATCAGGACCGCGAGAATAAAGGTTGGGCAATAACATCCGCCGATCAGCAGGAAGATTATAAACTTATTGAAGAAATCGGAGCCACAGGAATTAGACTTGCACACTATCAGCATGCACAGGAGTTCTATTCTTTGTGTGATAAAGGCGGGTTAATCGTTTGGGCGGAAATTCCTGTTATCGATGAAGTTTCTGAAGGTGAGGCATTCCTGGATAACTGCAAACTAATGCTTACCGAGGAAATAAAACAAAATTATAATCACCCTTCAATTTTCTTTTGGAGCGTGATGAACGAATTGATTCCTGATAAAGATACAGCATTGTTTTCAGGGATAGTTAAAGAGTTGAATACTCATGCAAAATCTCTCGATGCTACAAGAATGACTGCTAATGCTACAAGAAGCAAGTACGACTGCGATGAGGGAATAAATTCCTATACAGATGTACTTGGATATAACCTTTACCGTGGATGGTACGAAAAACAACCCGAAGATTTTGGTGAATCGATAGATAAAATTCACAATGCATTCCCTTACAGGAAAATTGCCGTAACCGAATACGGTGCAGGTGCAGGAATTAATCAGCATGAGTTCCCGGCAAAAAAACCGGCACCCCGCGGACCTTGGCATCCAGAAGAATGGCAGTCATATCTGCATGAAGTAGTTTACGAAGCAATCGAAAGCAGACCATTTGTGTGGGGTTCATTCGTATGGAACATGTTTGACTTTGCAGTTGATAATAGATCAGAAGGGGAGCAGCTTGGAATCAATGATAAAGGCCTCGTCAGTTACGATAGAAAAGTAAAAAAGGATGCGTTCTATTTTTACAAATCAAAGTGGACTACTGAACCGATGATTTACTTGACAAGTAAGCGCTTCAACCCTTGGACATCTGCGAATTTTGCAGTAAAAGTTTATTCAAATTGCGATAGGGTAGAAGTATCCATAAACGGTGATAAACTTACACCAAAAAATAATACAAATAATGTGTTCTTATGGGACGGATTAAAAATCCCTTCAGGAAAAAATGTTGTTATGGCTAAAGGCTTTAAGGGTGACAAAGTTGTTTTTGATGAATCTTCCTGGATGTTTCAGCCCAAGGCTGAACTGACAGGGAAAAAGTAATTAGTCGTTATGAGTTCAGTTTTAGATAAAAAAGTTTTCAATGCGGGAGAACAGTCATCAGTGCCACTGCGCCTCGGCAAGGGTGTATTGTTCTCCTCGATTTTATGTAATTTAATTAATAATAAAGAAAGTATGGATCTATGAAATATTTTTCGTTTTTCGTAATTGTGATTTTATTTTTGATGTCAGGACCGGTTGCTTATTCTCAGGTTTCGGTATCAACATCATATACACAGAATTTTGACGGTTTAGGAACTGTAACTACAGCCTGGACAGACGGAACATTAGCATCACCAACATTACAAGGATGGTGCTTAAATTTAAGAGGAACTGTTCCTGCTGCAAGCGGTCTCGTGGCTGATGCAGGTACCGGAAGTTCTGGAACGACAGGCTACAATGAAGGTAAGGCAGGAACTAATTTGGTGACTGAGAGAGCATTAGCAATATTATCTTCCTCAACCACAACAGCTGTACATGCTATGGGTGTTAGACTTAAAAACACTAGTGGTGGTACTGTATCTTCAATTTTTGTTTCTTTTCATGGTGAAACATGGAAAGCTTGGTTGAATAATGGACCTGCGGTTGCTAAACTGACTTTCACATACCAAACATCTGCTTCAGCCTTTACAAGTTTAATAACCGGAACTTATACTGCAAATACTGCTCTAGATTATACAGGAGTAAGCAACGCTACAGCAATTGCTACTGATGGAAATGCACTTGCATATAGCACCTATGTTTCCGGAACAATCAGCAGTTTGGCATTAGCAAACAATTCAGAAATTATGCTCAGATGGGTAAAGCTGGGAACAAGCAGTTCTATTCTTGGAGTCGATGATTTTATAGCAAGCTGGGAGCCGACGGCACAAGCATCAAGTCTTACATTTCCTACGGTTGCCACTACAAGCTTAGGACTTTCATATTCTGCAGGTGCAACAGGCACTTCAGGTGTTGAGGGTTATTTGATTTTGCAAAAAGCAGGTTCAGCACCCACTGGTACACCTGTAAAAGGAACCACTTATAATGTCGGAGATGCTTTAGGTGATGCAACTGTTGCCTATGTTGGTGCTTCAACTTCACCATTGGCATTTACAAGTTTAACTTCTAGCACAACTTACTATTACGCAATTTATGCATATAATGCATCAGGAAAAGGTATAAATTATCTTACTACTTCACCTTTGACAGGAAGTCAGATGACGGCATCGTCAGGAACTCCTCCAACCATACAGCCTGCATTCAGCACATTTACAAACATTGGGACAACTGCATTAACTGCAAATTGGTCAGCGGGAAACGGCGCAGACCGAGTAGTTTATATGAATTCATCAAACTCATTTGTTGCCCCATCAGATGGAAGTACACCTATGGCATCAGCCGCGTGGGCAAATTCAGGTCAGCAGTGTATTTATAATGGTAGCGGAACAACTGTAAATATCACAGGACTTTCAGCTGGAACAACTTATTATTTTCAGGCTTACGAATATAACACGGGTGCTTCAACATATTTCAATATAACTAGTCCCGCAAATACAAGCCAGGCAACGACAATTGTCCCTGTAACTCAGTCATCTGCAGTTGGCTTCTCTCCTGTAGGAACTTCAAGTTTTACAATAAACTGGACACCCGGAAGTGGAGCAGGCAGAATAGTTAAGTTGAATAGTACAAATTCATTTACAAGTCCTTTAGATGGCACATCATATACGGGTAACGCAGCATATACATCAGGCGAGCGGACCGTGTATAGCGGAACAGGAAGTTCTGTTGCTGTTACAGGATTAAGTCAGGGAATAACATACTATGTTGAAGTATTTGAGTATAACGGAACAGGGACCGGAATCACTTATAATTCCACAAGTCCTGCTGCGGGGAGTCAGACTACAAATGTTAATCCGCCTTCAACTCAGCCGACATTTACAGCATTCACTAATATAGGAACTGCATCAGTTACAGCAAACTGGACGATAGGTAACGGCGCAGGTCGAGTAGTTTATATTTGCGATGCAAACTCATTTGTTGATCCTTCAACAGGAGTTAGCCCTTCTGCTAACACAGTATATGCCGGAACAGGTCAGCAGTGCGTTTACAATGGTACAGGCACTAATACTGTAAGCATCACCGGTCTTACTGCGGGAACGGCATACTACTTGCAGGGATATGAATACAACGGCAGCGGCGGAACAATTACATTCTTAGCTACAAGTCCTGCTAATACAAATACTACAACAGTAATTGTACCTGTTACACAATCTTCAGCAATTAATTTCACTAGTGTTGCAGGAACAAATATGTCAATTAACTGGACAATAGGTAGTGGTGCTAACAGAATAGTACTAATGAATACAACTGATTCATTTACTGACCCTGTAAATGGAACTTCTTACATCGCAAGTGCAACCTACACATCAGGTGAGCGCACAGTTTATAGCGGAACAGGTGCAACAGTTTCAGTAACGGGATTGACTCCTACTTCGACCTATTATGTTAGAATTTATGAATACAATGGAACCGGAACAGGAATTACATATAATACAACAAGTCCTGCAACGGGAAATCAGCAAACGCCGGAAGGTTCTGCAACCACAGATTATTTCCGTTCAGCAGCGACAGGAAATTGGTCAGCATCTGCAACTTGGCAGGGTTCACATGACAGTACTTCATGGTTTGCTGCTACTTTAGCTCCTACAAGTGCCGCTAAATGTATTGATGTTCTTAGTGGACATGTTGTCACCGTTGATGTTGCTGAAAATGCATCTAATTTAATAATCAATAGCGGTGGTTCGGTTTCAATAGCAACCGGTATTGCACTTACAATCAATCATAGTAGTTATGATTTAATAGTCAGCGGTACGCTTACAAATGGAGGAACTTTAACTTACGGCACAACTGCTACGGGAACTGTTCTTGCCGGTGGAAAGTATCAGCATAACTTAAATGGCGGAACAATTCCAACTATGACTTGGCCAACAGGCTCAACTTGTGAGGTTACAGGAACAACATCAACTGCGCCTGGTGGATTAGGTCAAGTATTTTATAACTTTACTATGAATAGTACTTTAACTGCTGCATTAGGCCTAGGTTCTGCACTTACTACAGTTAACGGAACTTTTGCGGTTTTGAATTCAGGTGGATTTGAAGTTAGGTTATCAAGCAAAAGCCAAGCTGCTCCAACATTAAATTATGGTGCGGTTACTGTAAATGGTTCAACTTCCAGGTTGACTTGTCAAGGCGGTGGTACAGGAACCAGCACAAATTCTAATTTGAATATTGCGAGTGATTTGCAAGTACTCAACGGTGCTTCATTTTATGTGTATGGCGGTGGTGGGACAGTTGCTTCTGGTAATGTTGCAAATGTTAACCTCTCCGGGAATTTAACAATTACTAATTCCAGATTTGGTGATAGTACTATTACAAACAAAGGTAATTTTTATTTCGTAAAGTCGGGACTTCAAACGGTTTCAATTTCAGGCTCCGATTTCGCCACTCCCGGCTTTGTTACTTATACTGTTAACAGCGGTTCAATTGTAAATTTAGGAAGCAGTGTTATCGGTGGAACAAATTCAGTGTTTACAGTCGCATCAGGTGCTACGCTGAAAACAGGTCATGCTCAAGGATTATCAACAACTGTAGCAACCGGAGCAATCCAGGTAACAGGCACCAAAACCTTTAACGCCGGCGCTAACTACGAATATAATGGTTCATCTGCTCAGGTTACCGGAAATGCTTTACCTGCTACGGTAAATAATTTGACTATTAACAACACCGCAGGAGTTACTCTTACTTCAAACGGCACAATCAGTAGTACACTTGCGCTTACTGCAGGATTGCTTCACATAGGTAACTTTAACCTGACATTAGCTGCAGCGGCAGTTGTTTCAGGAAC
>CAIWTC010000644.1 GCA_903915485.1 uncultured Ignavibacteriales bacterium
GTGGGTCCATACTTAGCACAAAAAAATTCTAATGGCGAACCGCTTTTTGAAATTTGGAATCATGGTTTATCTCACGTCCAAACAGAATTTAAAGACTCTATTTATGCTTACCAAAAATCGCACTTTGATCAAGCGACACAATTAGTTAAAACTATGCTGGGCGTGCAGATGCATTCTTTCGGAACCCCGTATAATGCAAGTGATGCAGTGACTAATACGGTCGTATCCGAGGACCCTAATTATAAAGCTTTTATGTTTAATAGTGTTCCTACAAATACCATGGGATTTGTTAGTATGAATAACAGAGTTAACTTGGAAAGTGCAACAAGCAACCCTGACTATGCATCTTTTATTGCTAATTATAATTCATATAAAAACACTTATAAAGATTATATGGTTCTGCAATGTCATCCAAATGGATTTTCGGCGTTAGCATTTGAAAACTTTAAATTGGCAATTGAGTTCCTCCTTGCAGAAGGATGTGAATTCGTGAAACCTTATGAATATGCAATGAGTGTAACGGCAGAGAGAGAAACCCGCGGTGCAGGAGCGATAAAAACATTTAAGTTGGGAGATGCATATCCTAATCCGTTCAACCCATCTACTACAATTAATTATGAAGTCCCATCAGCAGGGAAAGTATCGTTGAGAGTATTTGATTCGCTTGGCAAGGAAGTCGCAGTTTTAGTTAATGAAGAAAAACAGTCGGGTGCATATAATGCTAAATTCGAAAGCGGCAAGTTAACAAGCGGAGTGTATTTCTATACTCTTAAATGCGGAAACTTTTCTGAAACGAAAAAATTAATACTGATGAAATAGCTTTTGCCAGAACCATACTCGATTTGATTTTATGTATAAAGTTACGGGTACTGCAATCAGTGGATTTTTCCGCTTAGTGTTTGCGCTGATGCTGCTGATATTTCTTCCGCATTGGTCGATAAATTATTGGCAAGGTTGGGCGTATCTGTTTTCGTTTTCTATTCCTGTGTTATTCATAACTCTGTATTTCCTTAAAACCGATAAAGGATTGATTGAGAGAAGGACTAAGGCGGGGCCTTCTGCAGAGAAGGAAAAGATTCAAGTAGTGATTCAATCCATAGCAAGTGTGGCGGTGATTGGGTTGGTTATCGTTTCTGTGTTGGACCACAAGTTGCAATGGTCGGTGGTTCCGGACTATATCTGCATATTATCAAATGTATTTACTGCCGGAAGTTTTTATCTTATATATAAAGTATTTAAGGAAAACAGTTTTACTTCGGCAATCATTATTGTAGAAGAGGGGCAGAAACTTATTTCAACCGGACTTTATTCTTTTGTGCGTCACCCGATGTATCTTGGAGCAATAATTTTAATTGTTTTTACTCCGTTGTCGCTTGGTTCGGTGTTTGGGCTTTTCTTCAGTTTTGTTTTAATCATAGTCATAGCATTCAGGGCAATCCATGAAGAAAAATATCTACTGATTAATCTTCCGGGGTACAAAGTATACTATGAAAAAGTAAAATACAGGCTGATTCCCTACTTTTGGTGATTG
This sequence comes from uncultured Ignavibacteriales bacterium, assembly GCA_903915485.1. GTDB lineage: Bacteria > Bacteroidota > Ignavibacteria > Ignavibacteriales > Ignavibacteriaceae > CAIYTF01. The sequence continues at coordinate 1,532 of CAIWTC010000644.1, forward strand.
AAATTCGGTGATGAAAACGGTGATTTCGGAGACTATTAAGCCTTGTTGGGTGAATATCATCTCTATTTTGCATCAATTTAATTAAGTTATAATTGAAATTAATTACATTCTGTTATGTCCAAAACAGATAGTACGCAATAGTAAATTGGCAAAGAAATTTCATAAAATCAATTTCGCTAAACAAAGTTAAAATATTATTTTTAGTAATGAGATCAGGCACACTAAATTACCGCAGAATAGAAGCATTGCTGTATACATTTATATGGCTTTTGGTGTTTTCAGTACCATTTTTTGTGCATCGTACATCGGGAAATGTTGATTGGCGTGAGGTCGCAGGCAACTGGATAAAGTTAGTCGGACTCTTAATATTATTCCTGCTGAACATATATCTGTTAGTCCCCGAACTTTTACTTAAAAAAAGATACTTGTATTATTCCGGTGCGGTATTGTTTATTATCGCTTTTTTAACTTTTATTGATGTTTCGATGCATGACAAAAAACCTCCGATGGAAACAGAAATAAATGCTCCCACTCCGGGAGATTTTCCCATTCCGCCGCCGCCAAATCAGAAGCCGCTTCCTTTAGTAATATTTGATAATATAATTATTTGTCTGCTGATAACCGGTACAGGAACCACAACTAAACTGGTTGCAAAATGGTTGAGTGAAGAAAAGTTAAGAAAAGACATTGAGAAGGAGCAGCTTAAAACCAGTCTCGCTTTGCTGCGGCATCAGGTTAGTCCGCATTTTTTTATGAATACTCTAAATAATATTCACGCGCTGATAGATATTAATTCTGAGAATGCGAAAGATGCAATTATAAGGCTCTCAACGCTGATGCGTTATTTATTGTATGATTCATCTCAAGAGCAAATTAAATTAAAAAAAGAAATTGAATTTGTTACCAGTTTCATTTCATTGATGCAGCTTAGGTATTCTGACAAAGTCGAAATAAAGCTCATTGTTCCGGAAGTTATTCCCGATATTTCAATTCCTCCTATGTTATTAAACTCATTTCTAGAGAATGCATTCAAGCACGGTGTTAGCTATCAGTTAAAATCATTCATATTTTTTGAGATACAAATAAATGAAAAATCATTAATTTGCAAAGTCAGAAACAGTAAACATAAAACATCCGAGAATCAATTTGATGAGTATTCTGGTATTGGATTGGATAATGTCAAAAAGAGTCTCAATCTGTTGTATGGTGATGATTATAGTTTGGAAATCTACGACACAGAAAACGAATATGAAGTTAATCTAAAAATAAAATTATGAAGATAAAATGCATCGCAATTGATGATGAGCCTTTAGCACTTCAGCAGATATCCGCATATATTTCGAAGACGCCGTTTTTGGAATTAACGGCACAATGCGGAAGTGCATTTGAAGCAATGAACCATTTAAGCGACGGAACTGTTAAACTGATATTCGCAGACATCAATATGCCGGATTTGAATGGAATGGATTTTGTTAAGTCCCTCACAAATAAGCCATATATTATATTCACAACAGCATACAGCGAATATGCTGTCGAAGGTTTTAAGGTTGATGCAGTTGACTACTTATTGAAACCTATCAGTTATAGTAGTTTTCTAAAAGCTGCCAACAAGGTTAGCGGCCTTATTGAGCTAACCAATAATGCTCAAACTGAAACAGTCAAAGCAGATGCATCTCATTTGTTTGTTAAATCGGAATACAAACTATTGAGGATTGAATTGGCGGATATAAAATATATTGAAGGCATGCATGAGTATGTAAAAATACATCTTGCAAGCGGAAGTCCTGTGACGACTATGGTAAGTATGAAATCAATTGAGGAGCAACTTCACTCAGATAGATTTATGAGAGTTCACAGGTCTTATATTGTAAATCTGCGAAAGGTATCAGGCGTTGAAAGAAGCAGGATAGTCTTTGATGGGGATACTTATATTCCAGTAGGCGAGCAGTATAAGGCTAAGTTTCAGGAA
>CAIWTC010000645.1 GCA_903915485.1 uncultured Ignavibacteriales bacterium
AGTTTGATGGAGCCGGAACTGATTATGCCAAAACATTTACACAAACTGCAACAGGTAAGGTTTATTACTCCTATTTACTTAAAATTACAAGTTTAGGTTCGTTGAATGCTACGGGTGGGTACATATGTGGTTTTTATCAAACTTCCGCTAGTACAACGACAGGTGGTTTGTTGTGGGTAAGGCAAGACGGAACATCATTTGATATTGGAGTCAGCGCTCGAACTACTACGCCTGTTAGTTGGTCAACAGCAAAAACAATAAATACTACTTACCTTATAGTTGCCTCATATGAGTTCGTTACTGGAACAACAAATGATATTAGTAGTGTCTGGATAAATCCTGATGTTTCTACATTTGGATTAAGTGAACCAACACCAACTTTGACGGCAACCAATAATACAACTGATTTAACATCGGTAGCAAGAATGATGTTTAGGCAAGATGCAACAACTGCAACACCTTTTGTTGAAATTGATGAAATGCGCTTAGGCACAGCCTGGGCTGATGTAACTCCAGCAGGCTCACTTCAAATTGTAAATTATTATTCGAAGTCATCAGGTAATTTGAATGATGTTGCTACTTGGGGCCAAAACTCTGATGGCACGGGAACTGCACCTTCAGATTTTATTACAGACGGTCAGATATTTAACATTAGAAATCAAACAACTCCTACTTTAGGTGCTAACTGGGTAGTTTCAGGAATAAGCGCAAATATAATCTTAGGAGATGGAACGAACCCTTGCAACTTTACGATAGGGAATACATATTCCCTTACAGGACCAATTGATGTTTCGGCAAATGCGACACTTACATTGCAGAATTCTACACTCCCAACAATCGGTACATGTAATGCAGCAAGTACTGTTGATTTTGCAGGTTCCTCTACTCAGAGTATTCCATCAGGTACTTATGGTAATTTAAAGATTAGCAATACTGTTGGAGCCACAGCTCCGGCAACTATGAGTATTGCAGGAAGTCTGACAAACAATGGAGTGTTTACTCACAATTCTGGAACTGTAAGTTTCACTGGTTCTTCAGCATTGCAAACTATTAGCGGTACCTCAACAACTGCTTTTAATGGTCTAACGGTAAACATTAGCGGCGGTCTAAGTAATGTATTAGAGGCGCAATCACTTATTTCAATTGCCGGTACTTTGACAATAAGTAATGGTACACTTAAATTATCAAGTGCTTCAACACTAAGTCTAGCCACTTGGACATCACTCCCGGCAACAGGTGGTTTTTGGATGAATAATAGCAGTGCTATTGTAAGTATTGCTTCAGGAAACACGACAATTAACGGTTTATTGAGAGTTACAAATGGAACTCTAAATCTTGGAACAGTTGCTGATAACAACTTGAATTCTAACACAGGCAGTACAATAATCATTGAAGGCGGTGCAGTGAATATTGCCGGTAGAGTTACAAGAGCAGCTTCACCTTCTGGCTCATATACGCAATCTGGTGGAACTGTTACAGTTGCAATGGTTGGTTCTACTTCAGCTTCCTCCGGATGTTTTTATTTTGGAAGTGCGGCTTCCTCATTCACAATGAGTGGTGGTACGATTGTTATTCAACAACCAAACCCTAATTTTACTTCTGACTACACTTTAGTTAGCGGTGGTACAAGTAGTGTAACGGGAGGTACAATTCAGATAGGTAATGCAAATACTCCGGCAGGACAAACTTTTAGGATAAGTTCAAGCACTGTGCCTATTTATAATCTTGTGATTGATGGTACTACAAATAGTAAGATAGCTAAATTTAATGCGGATCACACAATTTCAAATTCTTTAACAATTAATTCAGGCTCAACATTAGACTTAAATAATAGAGTTATTACATTCAGCGGAGCAACTTTTACAAACAATGGTATTTTAGTCGGTTCATTGGCTACTATGTCAAGCAGTAGATTTAATTTCTCCGGTGCTATTGTTGCACAAACATATCAAGGAACCGGCACGGTTGGGACTTATGCTGACCCGCTTGCAGGAATCGGCTTCAGTAATGCACTTGGAGTAACAATTAATTCAAGCGTAACCAATCTTTATGTTAACAGGATAAACTTGTTTACAGGAACACTTACTAATAGCAATAAGTTAACATTGGGTAACAGCGGCTCAACAATTTCATATATTCTTCTTGGAAGTACTGCTTCAGCCCCTGGAACATCTGGTGTATTTGATGTAGCCCCTGATTTTCAACTTAGTAGTGGTGGATTAACCCTTTATTACGGAAATGCAAATGACACTCCTACAACTGGTTTAGAACTTCCTCCAAGCCGTACGCTCTCCGGCCTCACAGTTAGCAATTCCGGGCGCGGTGTAGTATTAAGCGGTGGTAACTTAACAGTTAACGGCACAATTACTTTAACAAGTGGACTAATGTCGCTTGGGAACAATAATCTGATTATGGGTACAACTTCAACAATATCCGGAACTCCAAGTGATACATGTATGATAGTTACAAATGGCACGGGTACAGTGATTAAGTCAGTTGCTGATGCTGCAACTTTACCTTACTCATTTACATTCCCAATAGGTGAAACATCGGGAACTACACAGTATTCTCCGATTTCTGTTACAATCAATACAGGTTCAGTATTATCTTCAGCAACTATTTCTGCTAAAGTTGTCAACTCAAAACATTCCGCAAACACAAGTTCAACTGACTACTTAAACAGGTATTGGACACTGGCTAACACAGGAATTACCGGCGGAACAATGAATGTAAGCGGTACATACTTGGATGCTGATATCGCGGGAACAGAAGCTAATTTATGGACAGGCAAGTACAACGGAAGTTCATGGACAAAACTTGATGCAGTTACATCAGCAAGTAATCTTATCACAGGTACCGCTTTAACATCCTTAGGAGATTTTACGGCAGGTGAGTCTGGCGCATTTGTTTCGGGAGGCTTTGTAAATATCACTTTAATTCCTGAAGGTTATTATCGTTCAGATGTTGACCCGCTTCCTGTCTCCGATGTATTCACGGCAACTTTAGCAAGCGCTACGGGCCCCGATTATGCAGATGTTGAAACGGCAAATGTGACTATTGATGCAAATACATACACAGGAACTGCAACATTTACTACAGCACCTTCAGGCAGTTATTATCTTTATGTAAAAGGGATTGCGCTTATGGCCACATGGACTGCTGCACCTATCACATTCACACAAGGGAGCACTGTAAGCTACGATTTCACCGATGCAATTACTAAAGCTTATGCAATCCCGGGATTTCCATTTGATCCTATGATTCTTCAGGGAGCTAAATATTGTATATACAGCGGTGATGTTGACCAGGACGAATTAATTGGAAATGTCGATTTAACGATGATAGACAATGATGCATTTGTAACACTTGAAGTACACGGTGCAACCGATCTTGACGGCGATGCTTTAGTTGGAAATGTTGATTTAACAATCTGCGACAATCACGCATTTTGGGTAGTTGAATCACAATCACCGCGTAAAGTAGGCGGCATGGCAAATAAGTTTTTGCATAAACCATTGTTGAAACGCACCGGCAGTTTACAAAATTAATAAGTGACTAATAATTCTGCCGGATGATATAGTCCGGCGGAGTTTTGGTTGGCTTTTATGGGCAAGGCTGTTCACTTAAATGTGGACAGCCTTTTTTTATAGGGAGGGGAAAATAAATCTTAAAAAATAGCCTTTAATTATTCTATAAATTAACCCGTTTGGTAATATTCATCTTTCAGTATGGGTTAATAATACCCTTAAATGTGAGGAAACTACTCAAGCAACAATACACAATTGACAAATATTGCCAAAAACGCAACTTTTGCTTTGGTACTAATATTGCATATTAAACTAAATAAATATGCCGAATTCCTATTTAATTCATTTTTGCACTTTGAAGTAAAGAATTAATAATGTGGAACTAAACGCAGCATATCAGATAATATAATAGCTTACTTAAAGTTAGTCCTCAAATGAGGAAATATCTAATAATTGAGTTTCCACTGTAACCGGTGGTGACTACCGAACAGAATAATTATAGTTAATACAAAATAGTTTTAGAATATATTTATCTACACAAAACATTGAGGTGTTATGAGCTCATTTTTTCGATTAGTTTCAACGATTTCAATTATTGGATTATTTACCATCGTGATGTGGGGGCAAACTAACCCTGCTGCACAGGCACTTCCCTATACGCAGACCTGGGGTACTTCACAATTTGCAACTATGCCGGTTGGAACTGTTGCTTGGACTGTAACTACTCAAAGTACTCAAGCCGGTGCCGAAGCCAGTGCAGCGTCGGGAGACCGCGCTATGGGAACATCTAAAACAGCCTCAACGACAACAGCAGGTATATACAGTTACTTGCCAAGCGGTACAAATGTAAGATTATATAATCAGGCTACCACAGCAGGGACATATCAATTTGCAACTGCTATTAATACCGGTTCATATACTGGATTTGACATAGCCTATACAATTGAAGCTGTAAATGTTGGAACGGGAAGGTCGATGGGAGTCGTTTTACAATATCGATTAGGAACTAGCGGGGCCTGGACAACGGTTGCTGGCTCTCCGGTGACATATTCAAATGTTTCAACGAATAAAGGAACTGCGGATGTTGCAGGTAACATAGATTCATATTCTTTTTCAGTAACGGGTCTGACTGCCAGCACGGTCTATCAAATTAGATGGGCAACATGGTACTTAGGAAGCACAGGAAATACACCGGGTGTTGCTTTCGATAATATTGGTATCACCGGTACCGGCGGAGGTTCAGGAGTAATTACAGCGGATATTACCGGTTTCACTGGAGCGTTCGGCAATGCCGCAGTTGGTTCATCAAGTGCCTCCTCAAGTTTTACAGTATCAGGAACAAGTTTAACAAATGATATTGTCGTAACTCCCCCCACAGGATTTGAAATCAAAACCGGAGCAGGTACATTTTCTACAAGCCCTATAACTTTACCTCAAAGCGGGGGAGTAGTCGGCGCTACAACAATTGATGTAAGATTTGCTCCTTTGACTGCTGCTGCGTTTAGCGCAAATATAACCTGTGTCAGCACTGGGGCTACTTCCCAGAATGTTGCTGTAAGCGGTAACAGTATGGGCAGCATAACAACAAGCGTTGTAGGTTTTACCGGCGCGTTTGGAAATGCACTGGTTGGAACATCAACTTCATCTTCAAGTTTTACAGTTTCAGGAAGTAACTTAACGAATAATATTACAGTCACTCCTCCAACAGGATTCGAAATCAGAACCGGCTCAGATGCCTTTTCAACAACTCCTATTACACTGACACAAACAGGCGGCATTGTTAATACTACTACAATTGACGCACGGTTTACGCCTTTAACAGCAGCGGCATTTAGTGCGAACATTGTTTGCGCAAGTACCGGAGCAACTTCACAGAATGTTGCAGTAAGTGGAAATAGTGTTGGCACTATAACACTAACAACAAGCAGTTTTGTTGGAGCATTTGGTTATGTAGCATTTGGAAATTCATCAGCATCTTCAAGTTTTACAGTTGAAGGGCTGAATTTAAGTTTTGATATAGTAGTAACTCCTCCCGCAGGATTTGAAATCAGAACTGGTTCAAATGCATTTTCAACAAGTGCAGTTACATTGACACCTGTCAGCGGAGCAGTTAGTGCCACAACAATTGATGCAAGATATACGCCTTTAGCGGTAGCCAGTTACAGCGGAAATATAGCTTGTACGAGTACAGGCGCCACAACAAGAAATGCAGCCGTTAGTGGAAATAGCTTAATAAGCTCAGTTTCTAGTGGTAACTGGAACAGTACTTCAACCTGGAATACCGGTGAAGTACCTATAACTACTGATAACATTATTATTTCATCAGGGCATACAGTGACTGTTGATGATGCAACTGCTGTTTGCCAAAATATTACTTTTGGTGATGCAACTGCACATATTGCAATGGGAAGTGCTAGCAGTGTCTTAAGTTTATATGGGAATTTAACTGCATTCTCAACTGCTCACGCTCCTTTTTCAGCCTGGCCTGCAGGAGCAAAACTTAAATTCACAGGGTCAGCAGCAGTACAGACAATTAGCGGATTTGCAACAAGTGGAACAACAAATGGTCTAAATGAAGTCATAGTTGATAAAAGTGGCGGCAAAGTTACTACACAGGGTAATGATATGAACCTGGGACTTGGAACAAGTCTTGATGTAGTTAATGGCATTTTTGAAATTGCATCCTCTGACGATATTTATGGACAAGACAATGCAGCTGCACAAACAACTCCTACAATTACAATTCGTTCAGGTGCAACCTTTAGAATTGTAGCCGGAACGACTCAGGTAAATATGGGTTCTTCAGCTACCGGTTATAGGCCTATTGGGAAGATGACAATTTATGGTACTGCTGAATTAGTTTGTGCGAGCAGCAATAAAATGGCTATCGGTGGAATTGATGTTGAAAGCGGTGGAATTCTAAGATTGATTGCAGGATG
>CAIWTC010000646.1 GCA_903915485.1 uncultured Ignavibacteriales bacterium
ATTAATACACAAACAAATAATTAGAGACTGTGTCATTCCCGAATCCCGGAATAAAAAGATATGTGTCGCCGGGATATCGGGAATCCATTTTATGTTGTGGTAAAAAATTGGGAAGTGGATTCCCGTTTTCACGGGAATGACAGGTAAAGTGGATTAACGCATTCACGGGAATGACAAGTAAAGTAGATTCCCGCATTTGCGGGAATGACAAACCATTAATCATTCTAATCATATTAATCACATAAATCATGCGAATCAAGGTTCAGACAAATTTGTATATCCCCTCAATTCTTAATAACTTTGCCAATGTTTAATTATAAGCTTACAATTCAATACGATGGTACGGATTATTCCGGATGGCAGATTCAGCAGAATGCTGTTACTGTGCAGGGAGTAATTGCGAGTAAACTGGAAACTCTTACTAAGCAGAAGATTAACTTGCTAGGTGCGGGGCGGACTGATTCGGGCGTTCACGCTATGGGTCAGGTCGCAAATTTCTCATGCACTGAGGAACTTGATGTTTACCGCTTCCTGTATAGTTTGAATTCTATGCTGCCTTTTGATATTGCAGTCAAGGAGATGAAGCAGGTTCCATTGGAATTTCATTCACGGTTCAAAGCGGTATCAAGAACTTATTATTATATCATCAGTAAATCGAAATCACCGTTCTTTAAAAAATATTCTTATCTTATCCATTCCAAAATAGATGTTGAAAAATTAAATAAATTATCATTATCTTTTATCGGTAAAAAAGATTTTCAAGTGTTCGCAAGGGAAATGCCCGACAATGGCAAGACTGAGTGCGAAATTAAATCAGCACGATGGAAAGATTACGGCGATAAAATTATTTTCCGGATTGAAGCGGACAGGTTTCTGCACTCAATGGTAAGGATGATAACGGGAACATTGTTAAGATTCGAAAAAGAAAATCTTCCTGCAGAGTTGTTGGCGCAAATGATAGCAGAGAAAGATAAAAAATTACTGGGAGCAACTGCTCCTGCTCAAGGTTTATTTTTAGTAAAGGTTAAATATGGCGTTAACAATTAATTTCGATAAAAAAGTAGTTTTAGTTACAGGTGGTTCAAGAGGAATAGGCCGCGCCTGCGTTAAGTTATTTTCGGAATGCGGCGCGCAGACAATTTTTTCTTACAACTCAAATGATGATGCGGCATCGCAGACAGTCGAAGAGTTCCGTAATCATAATGTTTATGGATTCAAGATTGACAGAAATTCCGAACCCGATATCGTAAGTAAAATAAGCGCAATCAAAAGCAGTTTCGGTAAGATAGATATCCTTGTAAACAACGCGGGCATTTGGAAACGCTCACCGATTGACGCTATGACGCTTGAACAGTGGCGCGAAACTATCAGCGTTAATCTTACGGGAAACTTCCTGTTCACTCGCGAAATATCCAAGTTGATGAAGACAAATAAATTCGGAAGAATTATAAATATATCTTCGACTGCAGGTCAAAGAGGCGAGCCTTTTTACAGTCACTATGCCGCATCAAAAGGTGGAATAATTTCATTCACAAAATCACTTGCCGTTGAACTCGCTCCGTTCAATATTAATGTTAACTGCGTGGCCCCGGGTTGGGTAGATACCGACATGGTTGCGGAAGTATTCGATACGGAAGAAAAACGAGCGGAAGTATACAAAGGAATTCCTGTAGGAAAAATTGCAACAGCGGAAGACATTGCAAATTCAGTAGTGTTCCTTGCATCACCGCTTGCTGACCACATCACGGGAGAAATCCTGAATGTTAACGGCGGAAGTGTTCTCTGCGGATAGTTGTATTTAACTTGGAAGATTTGTAAATAATATTAAGTGGAATCCCGCGTGCGCGGGAATGACAAGTCTAATAAATATTTACTTAATAATCCTTTTAGTAAGCCTTGTAGTATTTCATAATTAATAACTCATAATTCATAATTAAAAAAATGTCCCCAGAATTTATAGCACAGTATCATCCTATGTTAGTGCACTTCCCAATTGCATTGCTTTTTGCATATACATTTTTCGAATTGCTTAGTGTGGTTTTGAAAAAGGATTGGATTACAAATTCAGCATTAATTCTTTTAGCGATAGGAGTGCTCTCATCGCTAGCAGCATTAATAACCGGTAATCAGGCGGGCGAAGTTGCTGAGAAGTGGGAGAGCATGGATGCGGTTATTCCAATGAAGCATTTGTCTGCACACGAAAACTGGGCTACAATTGTGGTGCTTTTCTTTTCGGGTTTGCTTGTGTTGAGAGTGATCTATTTAATCGCGGTTCAGATACGGAAGAAATATCCTGCATTGATGTATCCTGCGCGATATGTTTTTGTTTTGCTAGCAGTTGTTGGCTGTTTCCTTATATATAAGACTGGGGAAGAGGGCGGATACTTGGTTTACAAAGCGGGTGTTGGTACGGATTTGATTAAGCCTGCAGAGTTGAAGCAGTCAGTTGTGCCGGTGGATTCAAGTGTTAATGTAATTCATGAACATGAAAATAAAGAAAGCGGGGAAGAGTGATGGGGTGGTTTTTTTTAGTTTCAATGCACCTCGATAAATCGAGGTGTTAATGACCAGGAAGTTTAATACCAATTCTTGATAGATAAAACTATTTCAAAGAAATAGCTTTAATAATTTTCTGCTGTGTTGCTGAAGTTAGTTTAATGAAATAAACGCCTGAGGCTAAGTTGCTCGCGTTGAAAAATAATTTATGTGTTCCCGCTGATTGATTTCCCTTAAACAATTCTGTAATCTTCTCACCGATTGATGAATACACTGATACCTCAACCATTGAATTCTGCGGAACGGAATATGATATAACCGTAGATGCATTAAATGGGTTTGGATAATTACTGAGTAGCAGATAATTCTTATCCTGAACCGCGTCATTAATTAGGCTGGGGAATAAAATTTTAACATTTGCGAATACTGTATTCATACTATCAATAGTAAATATCTGCGAATCAACATCGGGATATCCAAAGCGTTGAATCAGTAATGAGTATGTTCCGTAAGGAATGTCGTTGACTGTAAATTCACCCGCTGAATTAGACCTGCCTGCGACATATACATGGTTGTTGAATTTTGATTTAGCAAAAACAACCGCATCGGAGACAGGACCTCCGACAATAGTTTTATAATTCGCCACCGAACCGCTGATGACTCCTGCACCGTATGCTGAATCGCGCACTACTGTAATATTAATATTGTCTGTAGGATTAAGTATATTCACTGAATCAGCCTGCTGCCAGAAAAGTGCAGGGGATGAAAGTTTGTTATAATAACTCGGCAGAAAATATTCTGAAAATGCCTGTGCAAAATAGTAACCCTGTTTCGGCAATGCTTGTGCATAATAATATCCGTCACCGCTGATAAGGTATGTGAAAGTTGTGATTGAATCTGCAACACTAATTTTAGAAGTCGTGACAGGTGTGTGCGTGCCGGTTTTCACAATAACGATACCCTTTTTCGATGGCAGTCCTGATGCTGAATCAAGCACGGTGCCATTAAAAGAATAACTGCTCTTTATAATAGGTATAGGTTTAATGTAAATAGGTACTGCTAAATCTCTTCCGAGGTGAATCATTTGAGCTTCGGCAATGTTCGTTGTGTTTGGATAGAAAGTTAAATAAGTGGAGTCGGAAATTGCTGCAACTAGATAATCACCGACAGGAAGCGAACGGGAAAATTTACCCATCTGCCCGGCGAATGCGCTATCAATAATATATCTGCCTTTATAAAAGAAATAAATACTGCTGTGCTGCGGTGGTGGTAAATCGATTGTCCCTTTAATCATTCCCCAACTACTATCAGGTCTGAAGAAGTCGCATGAAACTGAAATTTTCAGTACCGAAGGATTACCGTTGGAATAAACCATTAATGAGTCTTGAGCACCACCCTGCGGAACTTGTGCAGAGGAACATAAGACTAAATCCATCTCAACATTATCATGCGGCATGATTTGAGGTGCTATTTCAGAATCTTTGTTAAACCTGATGAAGTACCGGTTGAAAGCGTAGCGGACACTATCGATATGAATTATTGAATTAGAATTATTAAAAAATGAAAGCTTTGCGTATCTTTCGAACTCATTATGAAATCGTATTTCTTTTGGGAACACATCCAATGATGGTTGAGCCAATAAATTGCTCGAGGCCCATAA
>CAIWTC010000647.1 GCA_903915485.1 uncultured Ignavibacteriales bacterium
ACACACAGCATCAATGGTATACAGTTATAAACGGAAGTCAATCATACCGGGATAGAATTATTGCCGGTTACAAATCAAATATTCATACATCCAACGCCGCTAAGTCTATCTCCAGAGTTAACGGCAGAGTAATTGTCGAAACTATTGATGGCACTGAACATTGTTTCGACAAAGTTATACTTGCATCCCATGCGGATGAGAGTCTTGCACTGCTTAAAGATGCAACGGAAAATGAGATAAAACTTTTAAGTCCGTTTAAGTATCAATACAATTCTGCAATACTGCACACCGATTCATCAGTTATGCCTAAGAACAAAAAAGTATGGTCATCATGGAATTACCGCATCGAGACACATGAGGGCATTGAGAAAACATCCACCATTTATTATATGAACAGTCTGCAACAGGTCTCCAAAAAGAAAGATTATTTTGTTTCAATAAATAACTCTGGTGTTATAGATGAAAGTAAAATTCTAAAAAAAATCGACTACGATCATCCCCTCTTCGATTTAAATGCAATGCAGGCACAAGACAGACTTAATGAACTTAACATACAAGGTAACGGGACATTTTTCTGCGGAAGCTATTTCAAGTACGGGTTCCATGAAGATGCTTTTACGAGCGCAGTGGTTTTGAGCAAACAATTAGACGATACAATAAAGTGGTAACTAACTCCTGTTTATATGAATGTACCGTTATGCATAAGAGACTGACTCTTACGCAAAGCAAATTTTACTACAAGTATTTTATGTTCTACCTTGACTTGGATGAAATTGATTCGCTTTCAGCAAACATGAAACTTTTTAGCAGAAATAAGTTTAATGCATATAGTTTCAGGGATAAAGACCATATTGCTTTTGAACGGCCGGATGTTAAAGCAAATATTTTGGAATATCTCTCCCGCAACGGAATTAAAGATGGTATAGGTAAAATCTTTTTGCTGACCAACACTGCTGTCTTCGGATATAACTTCAATCCCGTATCTTTTTATTATTGCTTTGATACAGAGGGGAAACCTTTGTGTGCTGTGCCCGAAGTAGGAAATACCTTCGGAGAGTTAAAACCATTTTTCATCGGGAAGGAATCTATGGAAGAAGGAATATTTAAGGCAAGAATTCAGAAAGATTTTTATGTATCACCTTTCATAGACCATGATGCAAAATTTGATTTTCAACTTCATGTTCCCGGTGAGTCGCTATCAATTAAAATTGATGACTACAAAGACGAAGGGAAAATATTTATCACCCAATTAACGGGCAAAAGGATTGAACTCAATGACTCTAATCTATTTAAGTTCGCACTCAAATACCCGTTGGTAACAATAAAAGTAATTACAGCGATACATTATCAGGCATTAAAATTAATTATCAAAAAAGTGCCCTACTTTAAGAAAGAAGAATTTTTAGAAAAACAAAAAGGAATGATGTTAAAATGGAAAAAACAATAGTACATAGTAGCATAGACACAGCGGCAACACTAAATGAATTTAAATTTTACAAGAACATAGTACTCGGAATCCTGGGCAAGATGAACGAAGGCAGACTAAACCTAACCCTTCCTGACGGCGAAGTATTG
>CAIWTC010000648.1 GCA_903915485.1 uncultured Ignavibacteriales bacterium
ATTACTAATCAACTCAGCTTATAGTGAACTAAAAAAATATCTAAACAATCTTTAATTATACGTAACTATTTAGGTTGAAAAATACAAAATCACCATATAAGTACAAAATATAAATTGTGATTCAAAAAAGGAATAGATAGGATCGAAATACAAATATTCAAAACAAAGAGATACGGCTTGCTATTTAAGGTGACATATTATATATTCGCCATAAGCAATTCTTAAACAAAGACTTAAATTTGCAGCATATATAAATGAAAAGATAATGCAAGACAAAACAGCAGAAATAGAACAAATTATTGAGCGACAGGCTTTAGAGATAAAAGAACTAAAGGAGCAAATAGTAATCCTTCTTGTTGAAATAAAAGAATTAAAAGCAAGGTTAAATTCGAATTCTAACAATAGCAGTAAGCCACCATCAAGTGACGGCTATCAGAAAAAACCTGCTTTTCCAAAAACAGGAAACGGAAAAAAAGGTGGTCAGACAGGTCATATCGGCAACACGTTAAAACAAATATCAAATCCCGACGAGACTATTGTTCAACCACTATGCACGTGTACAAAATGCGGCGAAAATTTAGGCAGTGTAAAAAGTGAATTATCAGAGAAACGCCAGGTATTTGAACTACCGCAACCACGTTTGTTGGTAATAGAATATCAGACCCTGAAAGGGATATGCCCTAATTGCGGGGATAAACAATACAGTAATTTTCCGGATGGAGTGAATGCGCCAGTACAATATGGCAATGGCGTGAAGGCGTTGACTACGCTTCTGAATGTCGTGTATAAAATACCATTCAAGAAAGTCAGGTTCTTATTCGGGGATTTATTTCATTATCAACTCAATGAAAGCACGGTAATAACGAACAACGAAAGTTGTTACGTGAAATTAGAAATGGCAGAAAATAATATACGAGAACAAATACTCGAAAGCATAGTTGTTCATTTTGATGAATCCGGTGTCAGGGTAGGCGGACGATTAAACTGGCTGCATACTGCAACCACGGTATTGTTTACATATTTGTGGGTTCATATCAACCGTGGGAGAAAAGCGTTGGACAGTCCAAAATCAATTATCGGTGACTTCAATGGCTGGGCGATGCACGATTGCTGGAGTAGTTATTTTGGTTATTCAAACGTGAAGCACGCTGTATGCGGAGCTCATATCCTGAGGGAACTCGAAGCATTGATAGAGGAAAAAAGCCTTTGGGCGGGTGAATTCAAGTTTTTTTTGTTAGAAATTTATCATTTTCGAAAACGACACCCTTATGAATCAAAAACGAAGTGGAAAACAGAATTCGACAGGATTTGTGAAAGAGCAGACATCGAAGAACCGCCAGCGCGAATTTCCGGAAACAGGGGAAGAAAGAAACGAACGAAAGGGCGAAATTTATTGGAGCGGTTAATTAAGCATAAAGAAGCGGTACTTGCATTCGCTTATAATGTGGAAGTGCCGTTTACAAACAATCAGGCAGAGAGGGATATACGCCCAGTAAAAGTGAAACAAAAAGTATCAGGTTGTTTTCGCACTTTTCACGGTGCTGAAGTTTATGCCCGAATTGAAGGATACGTTTCAACTTTAAGGAAAAATCGTTTCGACATTTTTAAAGAACTTACTAATGATTTCAATTCAACTAATGTTGATTTCAATCTGAGTACCTAAATAGTTACATTAATTAAAGGAATAATCAGAATGCAAAATAAATCTATTCTTTCATTACTTGGGTCCGTGGTGTTGGCTTTACAGATTTCTTTTGTATTAAGCTCAGACCTTCTGTCACAAAGTTTAACTAACTATACATTTGCTGCGTCAAGCGGGACATATACAGCGCTAGCGAGCGCTACAGGAGCGGGTCACACCGGTTATGTAGACAATTATGCATATAATGGAATTCCAATCGGCTTCAACTTTGTATATATGGGAATACCATATACAACTGTTTCTTTTTCCGGTCAGGGATGGATGACTTTCGGGCAAGATATAAATATAGCTACTGCTGCAACAGTTTCTCTAACCTCAGGTGGAACCAGACCGGTAATAGCACCTTTGTGGGGTAATACTAACCCGCTGATTGCCGGTTATGTCAGTTATAAGACGACAGGTACCACCGGCAGCAAAATTTTTACTTTAGAGGCGTTTAGTTTTCAATGGGTTAGCAATGGTGCATTAATATCTTACCAAATTAAACTTTATGAAGCAACGGGCGCTGTCCAATTTGTCTACAAACAGGAGAACGCAACAGTAGGCAACGGCACTGCCGCTATTGGTATTACTGCAGCAGCAACCGGAACCGGTAACTTTTTATCTTTGAACGGAACAGGAACTGCTCCAACGGCAAGCTCAACAACACAAACTTCTAATTTAACCGTAAAACCTGCAACGGGTCAGACTTATACATTTACTCCTCCGGCAATTCCTACCGCACCAACAGTATTGAATTTTACCGCTGTTTCAGATACGGGGATGACACTGAACTGGACTGATAACAGTTCAAATGAAACCGGTTATTCAATCTGGCGTTCGGTGGACAACACAAATTTTACCTGGATTACGACTGTTGCATCAAATACGACCACATATGCTGCCAACGGGTTAGTGCCCGAAGTGACATACTACTGGCAGGTCCGGACCATGAATGAAGGGCGAATGAGTGCTGCGCTCAGTGGTTCAAAGGTAACGAATCTTGCTTCATATCCGTTACTTTCTCACTATACATATGCCGCATCAACCGGCACATATACCGCCCTGACTGGTGCAACAACAGCGGCATTGAACAGCGGCAATCTCGATGAAGGTGCATATAACAGAATTCCAATCGGCTTTACTTTTCTCTATATGGGGAACATCTATAATACTGTTTCATTTTCGACTAATGGGTGGATGACTTTTGGGCAAAATATTACTTCTTATGCTCGATACAATTCGCTAACTTCCGGCGGAACCAGGCCATTAGTAGCCCCGCTTTGGGATGATAATGATATGACTTCCGGTACAGTCAGTTATCTTACACAAGGGACCGCGGGCAGCAGAATATTTACCCTGCAGGCTTCGAATGTTGAATGGAGTTATCTGGCAATAGGCGGCGTAATATCTTTTCAGATTAAACTGTATGAAGCCACCGGTGCCGTTGTGTTTGTCTATAAACAAGAATCAGTGGCAGTGAACAGTGGGACTGCATCCATTGGTATTACCGCGACAGATATCAACGAGGGTAACTTTTTGTCATTAGATATCTCCGATGTTGGTAGTTCGTGGACGGAATTTGATACTAAATACTTCAGCCCGGCAACAGGAAAGACTTATACATTCACTCCCAGGACAGTGCCTACCGCTCCTACTACTCTTAGTTTTACTTCTGTTGGAGCTTCCGGAATGACATTAAACTGGCTTGACAAAAGTACTAATGAAACCGGTTTTGCCATTTATAGTTCAATTGATAATACAAATTTCACTTATGTTACGGAGGTTGGTCCAAACCTTACTTCATACATAGCTACAGGATTGATTCCGGAAACAAAGTATTATTGGCAGGTCATGGCGATGAATGAGGGGAGGATTAGCAGTGCGCTTACCGGTTTCCAGACAACAAACAGTGTTTCGTACCCGCTTATAACCCGTTATGCATTCACTGCAACAAGCGGCACATACACTGCCCTTTCGGGCGCAACAACAGCAACATTAAGTTCAGGATGGGCTGATAATGGGGCTTATAATGCTATTCCAATTGGTTTTACTTTTATATATAGCGGAACGCCATACTCCACAGTTTCATTTTCGACTCAAGGATGGATGGCTTTTGACAAGACTCTAAGTTATAGTGATAATGGGCTTGTATCTCTCCCCAATGAAGGAGTTAGACCGATAGTTGCTCCTCTTTGGGATATTAATGCTATGACCTCCGGTACACTCAGCTATCTTACACAAGGAATCGCGGGCAGCAGAATATTTACCCTGCAGGCTTCGAATGTTGAATGGTGTGGTCTCGTGACTGGCGGTGTAATTTCTTTTCAGGTTAAACTGTATGAAGCCACCGGTGCTGTTGTGTTTGTCTATAAACAAGAATCAGCGGCAGTGCTGTATGCAGATGCTTCTATTGGTATTACTGCTGCTGATACCGGGATAGGTAAATATTTATCTTTAACTAATTCAGGAACTTCCCCCTTTGCGAGCCCGATAACCGCTACAACAGGAATAATAACCAAACCTGCTGATGGACAGACCTATACTTTTACACCTCCGACAACAGTTCCTACCGCGCCAACTTCATTGAATTTTACATCTGTTGGAACTATAGGAATGACATTAAACTGGACAGATAACAGTTCGAATGAAACCGGATTTGCAATTTGGCGTTCAACCGATAATGTAACATTTACATTTGTTGCAGTAGTTAATGCTAATGTAAGCACCTACGCGGCAACCGGTTTATCTCCTGCATCAAATTACTACTGGCAAGTCAGGGCGGTTACTGATGCCAAAATGAGCACTGCCATTAGCGGCCTGCAGCCCACAATACCTGAAGCAATTCCAACTGTATCTACACAGTCTGTAAGCAATATCGGAATATTTACAGCGACCGGCAATGGAACGGTTTCAAGTCTCGGTACTTCTAACCTGACGCAATATGGGCATTGCTGGAATATTTCAGGAAGCCCTACTATTTCAGATTCAAAAACCGAGCTTGGGGTTAAAAGTTCAACCGGAACATTTACTTCAAATATAGCCGGATTAATCGGCAGCACGACTTATTATGTCAAGGCATATGCAACAAGCAGTGTCGGGACGGCGTATGGCAGTCAGGTGAGTTTCACTACATTACAGAGCGACCCGGTTTTGGCTGTGAATGGGTTTTCTCCTATAAGCTCAACATCTGCTACTGTACTTGGAAGCATTACTACTGTAGGAAGTCCGGCTCCAACTCATTATGGTTTCTGCTGGAATACAACCACTACCCCGACAATCAGCAACAGCAAGACCGACCTCGGGGCAGTAAGTCAGACAGGAAATTTTTCCTCAGACCTTACCGGACTAACCGTTGGAACAACTTATTATGTGAGAGCTTATGCAACGAATGCGGTTAATACTTATTATGGACCCCAACAAACTTTTGTTACCTTTTATAACTTCTCAAATGCGGATAATTCCATTGGAGGAACTGCACTTAACTTTAATGGGACAAGTAATTATGGCATTATTTCTTCCAACATTAACTCAACCCTGGACGGCGCATCGCAGTTTACTATTGAATCCTGGGTTTTTGCACGGACATTGGCTGACTTAAAAACTATCTTTTCAAAATCAACATCTGCTAATGCCTGCATTGCCATTCAGTTAAGTTCGGCGAGTTCTGTGGGGAATGATGACTTTTTGATTTCCGTTTGCAATGGTGCCAGCAGCTATGGGACTACGAACACAAATATTATCTCCGTTAATAAATGGAATCATATTGCGGTGATTTATAATGGCAGCGGCGCGGCAAACGCGGATAAACTAAAATTATATGTTAACGGCGTTCAGCAGACTTTAACTTTCACCGGTACAATACCATCGGTTACTGCTTCCGGTGCAACTGCTTATCTCGGTTCAACAGGAGGTACTTCACTTTTCTGGGACGGTAAAATAGATGAGTTCAGAATCTGGAACACAGCAAGAACTGAATCCCAAATACGGGAAACCATGGATAAGGAGATACCGGCAACCACAGGGTTGAAAGCGTATTATCTAATGAGCGAAGGCTTAGGAACTTCTCTTAACGATTATAGCGGAAATGGTAATAATGTTACTTTGTATGGCAGTCCCGTTTTCAAGGCATCAGGATGCTTTTCCGGCACAAGGAATTCGCTCTTATTTGATGGAACATCTTCTTATATAAGTTTGCCGGCGGGAGTGGATTCTCTCATTGACAATAAGCAAACTTTCACATTCTGCGGTTGGATATATCCAACTAATCTGAGAAACTGGAATATAATATTTGATAAAACTAATGGAACTAATGAGTTTGGAGTAATGCTTTCAGGATCCTCACGGGGCGGTACCGATGAAATCCTTATCGTTCATAGTGTAGGCTCATACCTTGCTACAAGCGCATACACAACTTCAAATATATTAACTATTAATAACTGGTATCATATCGCGATTGTCCTTGACGGAACTCAGTATGAAACGCTGAAATTGTATGTTAACGGACAGCAACAGAACTTGACTTCCACCTCGACTGTTCAAGCGACCTTTCCACCCGGCGGAGTCTTGACGATTGGGAAAAAGGCAGTATTTTCAAATATTTGGCAGGGTAATTTTGATGAATTTAGTTTTTGGAATGTGGCTTTGAGTCAGAGTTCTATTCGTGAAATGATGAATAGGAACCTGAGCGGTAAAGAGACCGGTTTGGTGGCATATTACAAATTCAACAATGTTTCCGGAGGCACCGAACTCTTTGATTATTCCCCTAATAATCTGCACGGTACAACCTATAATTTAAGCACAGCCTGGCAGAGTTCATCAATCTTTAACTCCTGGACAGGTGCCGAGTCCGTATCCTGGTCTTCAATTGCTAATTGGAGCAACGGCAGCATACCGGCATCCACAGACAATGTCGGAATTTACAAATATTCATTTGGGTACGATGCAACGTTATCCGGTTCACCAACCTTGAATAATCTTTTTATTTCATCTGGTTCAACTTTGTCTTTTAATTCAGGAATAACAATAAATAATAAGTTAACTCTTGAAAAGGATTTTAACCTGAACGGACAGATACTAACACTTGGAGCAAGTGGTCTGCTGGATGAAGGAAGTTACAGGCTTTTTGGTTTAAACGGTTATATTACAACGACGCGAAATCTTTCAAACATCAGTGCTATGAATGTAGGAGGGCTGGGTGCGGTCATTACTACAACAGACAATATGGGAAGCACCGAGATACGAAGGAGTCATAATGAGATTAACTCAGGCGGACATAAAAGTATCCTTCGCAATTATACTATTACTCCATCCAATAACAGCGGTTTGAGCGCGACATTAGTTTTCAATTATAATGAGAATGAACTTAATAGCATAAGCGAAGCAAACTTAAAGTTGTTTGAGTCAACCGATGGTATTAGTTGGCTCCTCGGAGGCGGCACAGTAAATACCACTAACAACACGGTAACCTTGGCCGGGATACCATCATTTTCCACG
>CAIWTC010000649.1 GCA_903915485.1 uncultured Ignavibacteriales bacterium
ACTGCAATGTTTTTATTCTCATTGCTGACTTTCATTGTTGCTATACCTAGCGCAATAAAAGTTTTTAACTGGGTAGCAACGCTCTATAAAGGTTCTATCTCAACTGACCCGCCTTTGCTTTATGCATTGGCATTTATCTTCTTGTTTTCAATCGGAGGTTTCACCGGATTGATACAAGGTGCACTGTCGGTTAACATGCATATACATGACACTTCATTCATTGTTGCACATTTCCATTATGTTATGTTTGGCGGAACAGGGTTTGGAATATTTGCTGCGCTGCATTACTGGTTCCCGAAGATGTTTGGCAGAAAGTATAATCTAAAAAGAGCAAAAATAGGATTTTGGTTATTCTTTGTTGGCTTCAATACTTTATATTTCCCGATGTTTATAATGGGTTGGTTAGGTATGCCTAGAAGGTATTATGATTATCTTCCGCAGTATCAAATATATCATGTTATTTCTACAGTTGGTTCCTGGATTTTAGTAACAGGTTTGACAGTAGTCATGTGGAACATTGTTACTTCATTGATGCATGGCGAAAAAACTACTGAAGAAAATCCTTGGGGCGGTGAAACTTTGGAATGGAAAACAACTACACCTCCACCATTAGAAAACTTTGATATTATTCCTACTGTTACTGAGGCACCTTACGAATATCTTGATAATGAAATCAACAAGGAGGTCAATTGAAACCTGCAGAACACCAGGCACATTCAGTTCATCGTGATGATGAAGGTTCAAGACTTGGAATGTGGCTCTTTTTGTTTACTGAATTGGTGCTCTTCGGCGGCATGTTTATTGTTTACGCCGTTTACCGGTATATGCATCAGGAAGAGTTTCATTTAGCCGCAAAGGAATTAAATACCTTAATCGGAACTTTTAACACGATGATTCTCTTGACGAGCAGTTTAACGATGGCTCTCTCAATTGCCGCACTTCAACAGAATAAGAGAGTGCTCTCAATCATTTTTCAATTTAGTACTTTAGTATTCGGACTATGGTTTCTTATCAATAAGTATTTTGAATGGTCAGCTAAGTTTCATCACGGAATTTATCCGGGGTCTGATGTATTGCTTGAAAAGAGCAATGGGCAGATTCTGTTTTTTGGTTTATACTATGTGATGACAGGGTTGCATGGACTGCATATAATCATTGGAATGGGAGTAATTCTCTTCATGATGATTCAGACTATTAAAATGAAAATCACCAGCGATAATTATGTAAGACTTGAATCAGCCGGGTTATACTGGCATCTTGTTGACATCATTTGGATTTTCCTTTTCCCATTATTTTATCTTATAACTTGAGGTCGAAATGAATACTGATTCTAAAGAAAAAAATCACTCCTCAAACTATCTGAACTATATTCTTGTATGGTTTGCTCTAATGATATTCACAGGCCTAACGGTTGCAATAGCAGGCGTTAACCTTGGGAAGATAACCATCGCAACGGCAATGCTGATTGCAACCGGAAAAGCTTATTTGGTGCTTTCCATTTTCATGCACTTGAAGTCTGAGAGCTTAACATTTAAAGTATTTGTCGGTGTTAGTCTGTTCTTTTTGTTTGTGTCTTTTGCACTTCTGTTTGCTGATTATAGTTTCATGTAAGGAAATGATATGAATAGTTTTGTAGATAATGTAAATTTTACTTTTATGCTTATAACAGGCATCTCTGTTGTCCTTTTAATCGGAATAACATTTATGATGATATATTTTGTTGTTAAGTATAATAGAAAAAAATCACCTAAAGCTGTCAACATTCATGGCAACACTGCATTGGAAGTAACCTGGACGGTCATTCCGCTGATATTATCAATGGGAATGTTCTACTATGGATGGATAGGGTATGATGAACTTTCAAATCCGCCAAAAGATGCTATGGTAGTGAAGGCTATCGGCAAGATGTGGAAGTGGGAATTTGAATATGCAGGCGGCATCAAGTCAGATACGCTTTTTGCTCCTCAGAGTAAGGCTGTAAGGATTAATATAACCTCGGTAGATGTTAATCATAGTTTATATATTCCGGCCCTTAGATTTAAGAGAGATGCTATTCCTAACAGAGTAAACTTTTTATGGTTTAGCGCTGATAAACTCGGTACTTATGATATTGCGTGTGCACAGTATTGCGGTGTAAGTCATTCCAAAATGTACACAGCATTGGTTGTTATGCCGGAAAAAGATTTTAATACATGGTTAGAAAATCAGAAAGCAAAAAATGCCCCTGCAGCTGCAAAATAGTTTTCAAGTTACTGCTTCATTTAGAAAGCAACTGGCTGTTCTAGCAGAATTGACTAAACTGCGTATTACATTTTTTGTAAGTATAACTACGCTGTTCGGCTTTGTAAGTGCTAAGGGATATTTTACTATTGATGCATTGTTTTCTTGTCTTGGAATATTCTTGATGGCATGTTCCTCTGCAGTGCTTAATCAGATACAGGAGCATGAAATCGATTCAGTGATGGAGAGAACGAAGTCAAGACCAATTCCTTCAGGTCAAGTATCGGTTAAGTCTGCGGTTCTACTTGTAATTGAATTATTCTTTTTGGCTGTACTGGTTTTCTCTTTAACAAATTGGACTACCTTCTGGCTTGGAGTTGTAACTTTTGTTTGGTATAATTTAATATACACACCACTAAAGAAGAAACATTATTTAGCAATTATTCCCGGATCTGTAATTGGCGCTTTACCGCCGATGGCAGGTTGGGCAGCAGCAGGCAGAAATATTCTTGAACCTCAAATATTACTCATCGCATTTTTCTTTTTCGTATGGCAGATACCACACTTTTGGCTTCTGCTTCTTCAGTACAGAAAGGACTATGAGTCAGCAGGGTTCCCTACAATGTTTAAGCGGTTTACCCGTGAGCAGTTGTCACGAATTACATTTGCGGGGATAGTGTTTACAGGCTTCATCGGTGTTTCTTTCCCGATATTTGCATTCGTGCATGCCTGGTATCTAATAGCAATAATATTATTCGCTTTTATTTATATGGTAGTACAATCATTATCGCTGTTGGATAAAAGTCTTAAAGTGAAATCATTTAAACCTGTATTTATTGGTGTTAACCTGTATGTACTGTTTGTGATTGTTATTATATCGATAGACAGGTTTATTTTACCGTAAAGTTTTTAGGGCGATACAATGAATCGCTCATTATTTACCTCAATTTGTTTGACTAATTGGCGAAACTGAGTTTCACCCTACAATTGAGAATTATTAGTATTAAGAATATATAAATTTGAAATCAAAGGTAATGGAATGAATTTTCTTGATAAATTAGTTTTACCGCAGTCATTGGAACATGCAACACTTTTACATTTTCTTTCGATTATTGTAATGGTGCTGTGGGTTTCCTATTTGAGTTTGATCTTTGGCGGTGCACTGCTTTCATCATACTTCAACAAAAAAGGCAAGCATAATTCTGATTCATTAGCATCAAAGTTTGCCAAGGATATAATTGAAATTTCAACAATCAGCAAAAGCGTTGGATTGTCTTTAGGCATACTTCCGTTAATTGTTATGATTATTATCAATCTTCAATTATTCCATGGAATGAATTTGCTTTCTGCAAAAATATTGATATTAGCTTTGCCTTTGCTGCTCACAGCAATGGTGCTTATTTATATTTACCGCTATTCATTCTTGTTCTCTAATTTGCTTAAGGATGGTGCTGATAAGTCTAATTCTGAAGTTGGAATATATTCTGAGAAAGTAGATAAACTATTCTTATCATCGGGGAAGTGGATGAGTGTGTTTATCTTTATTTCAACCTATCTCTTGTGTGCGGGAAACTCCCTAAGTGCCAGTGCAACTTCCATAAACACTAATTCGGTAATTGAATCAATCTTTTCATTTCAGATTATATTTAATTGGCTTATGATGCTGTCGTTTGCAGTTGTTCTTACAAGTTTGGTGCTCCTTTTTAGATTTTTCTATTGGGAGGGCGGAAAAGAAACCGGAAATACAGAGTACTTATCTTTTATAAAAGCCTCAACAGTTAAAATAGCATTTATCTTCTCTCTACCTCTGCCGATTTTGCTTATGCTTGATACGGTTATGCTTCCTGCAGGTGGACTATCTAATATGGTGTTCTTGCTAGTATTTGCTGCCATGATAATGATATTTATTATTGCTCATTACTTATATGGAATGCTTAAAGAAAATTCAGTTAAGGCGGTCCCAAGTATGTTGGTTTTAATCGTAATGGTGGGTGTTTTTATCACTTTGAGCAATCAAATAATACTTAGCAATGTTACAACGAAGAATAGTATGGTTTTGAGCGTGCAGTATGAGGAATCAATCGCTGAAATGAAAAAGAATAGCACTGCCAAGGCAGGAGTAAACGCAGCGGAAATTTATAAAACAAAATGTTCTTCATGCCATAAATTTGACATGAAACTCGTTGGGCCGGCATATAAGCTCAGAGTTCCGACTTACAATGGTGATGTTGATAAATTAGCATCATTCATTTATAATCCTGTAAGAGTTAATCCGACAGAGTTCCCTTCGGGAATGCCTAATCAAGGTTTGAAGCCTGCAGAGGCTAAAGCAATGGCAAGATGGCTTATTGAGGAAGTTAAGAAATATTAATTGTTAGATTTGATATTAATAAAAATACTAGTTACTAAAAAGGCATTCAATATTGAATGCCTTTTTCATTTTAAATCAAGCTACACTGCTATTTCAGAATTGGGAATAATTCTTCCTGTTTTTCCGGTCCCGTAAATTCAACTTTACCATCTTCATGTATGAAAACATCAATTTCATTGCGGACACCAAAATCACCACGCAGATAAATTCCGGGTTCGATTGAGAAACTTGTGGAAGGGGAGATTAATCTTTCGTCCTTTGTTTCAAAGTTGTCAAGATGCGGTCCGCTGCCGTGTACTTCGGTAGTAATAGAGTGTCCCGTTCTGTGGATGTAGTATTCAGCATATCCCGCATCAGCAATAACAGTACGGGCTGCATTATCGAGTTCCCATCCCATTACAGGTTGTTTAGCTGCGAATCGCTGTGATACCAAGTCAAATGCTGCATCTCTTGCGTTCTTCACTATGTTGAATATCTTGATATACTTTTCGGGGATCTCACTCCCCATGTAACCGCACCAGGTAATATCCGCCCAAACTGCATTTGCCATCTTCGATTTCGCCCATAAATCAATTAAGACAAAATCACCTTTATTAATCGGTTTATGTTCTTTTGCAGTCGGCTCATAGTGAGGGTTTGCACTGTTCTCATTTACTCCGACAATAGGGGGGAAGTCCGTTTCAATATTCCGTCGCTCAAATTCATTCATTATAAAGCATTGAACTTCATACTCATTCAGTGATTCACCTTTGACAGTTTTCTCTTTGATGTACTTGAATGCATCCTTTACAATTTCAACTAATGCTGCTGCAACAGGTTTATTATCGTCATACTGTTCCTTAGTCCATGTTGCATTGAACAGAGTAATCAAATCACCGCTGCAGATTATATCAATTCCAAAACCCGACAGGTACTGATATGTCCCTGCATCAAGCTTTGAGAGATAGGGGATAGCATTCATCGGAGAATATTCCATAGCAATCTTTTGCCCGCTTATCAGGATACTTTTCAGTGCAGCATCCAGTGATTCACGACTTGAGTATCTGATTTCAGTTCCAGGAAGATGCCTTAGGTTATCTGCTTCAATTCCGTTTACTATTTTAGTCGGAGTACCGTTAGCAGGAATGAAGTAAAAAAATCTGCGAGTAAGGTGGGATGCTTTAGGGATATGAAGTATCTCCAGTGCAAGTTCATTCATTCCGCGGAAATCATAAAGAAGCCATCCGTCAAGTGCTTTTGAAGTAATAATTGATTGAATTTTTGAAATATCGATTGCCATGATTTAACCCTTAATCATTATTAGTACCATTTTAGTTTGTTCAACCGCAACTAATCCGTGTGCGATATCTGCAGGCATAACCATATACTCACCGGTGCTTACCAAATGAGGTACACCTGCGAGTTTAATCTCAAGTTTGCCATCAATAACCATCACAAGCGCATCAAAAGGTGATGTGTGCTCGGTGAGGGATTCGTTTTTATCAAATGCGAATAAAGTTACATTGCCATTTTGTTTTTTGAGCAACTGCTTGCTGACTATCGAGTTTGCCTGATATTCAATGTCGCCCGCAATTGAGTTATATATTAATTGATTATTTTCCATAAGACTTTCAGTTATAGTATTAAAAATTCACTGCCCTAAAATAAGGAAATTGAGGTAATAAGTAAGGGGAAAAAGGTGTTTGGGGATACTAATTCGATGTTGAGAATATTACCAATGCGAGTATTAACCCGTTGAAAGGTTGCATAGTCATTAGTATCTCCTCGACACCTATCTGAAAATCATGTTACATAAGTGAGTAAACCGTTGAAACGGTTAAAATAGAGCTCGATTTGTGTTCACCAACACACGGATGAATCCGTGTGTTAATGAGAAGGTTGAGTTGCACAACAGACACTGAATTTGGGTGTTGTGACATAAAACCACCTCTTAAAACTCGTTTTAACGGTTTAATATCCGCTTGAGCTGCACCCGTATAAACCAACAAGTATATTTATCTCGAATATATTTCCGATATTTACAGTTATGAAATTATTATTAATAAGAGTTAATATTGAATAATTTAACTGAAGAAAAGATTAAAAACTTAGAAGCCCTTGCATTCAAAGTCCGTCAGCATTGTATAAGTTTGGCAACTAACGGCGGATGTTTCCTGGGTGCTTCGCTTTCTTGTACTGATATTCTGGTTTACTTGTATAAAGAGTATCTGAATGTTTCTAAAGAGAATCTGAAATCACCTTCACGGGATTATTTCTTCCTCTCTAAGGGTCACGATGTGCCTGCACTTTACGGACTTTTTGCCGAACTTGGATTCATCGAACAATCAAGGCTCCGTAATCATCTAAAGACTAATGATACCATATATTGGCACCCTAATCAGTCAGTTGATGGCGTTGAGTTTCATTCCGGTTCACTCGGGCACCTTCTCTCAGTTGCGGCGGGGGTTGCATATTCCTCTAAGTTGGATGGACTCAATAATAAGATTTGCGTGCTTCTCGGTGACGGCGAGCTTGACGAGGGGAGCATTTGGGAGAGTGCTTTGACATCTGCGGCACTTAAGTTGGATAACCTAATAGCTATAGTGGATAGAAATTTCTTTCAGGCTAACTTCCGAACTGAAAAACTAATTCCTTTGGAGCCTATAGAGGAGAAGTTTAGGGCCTTCGGATGGAACGCAGTCAGGGTGGATGGACATGATTTTAATCAACTGAATGATGCTTTCACGAGTCTAAAAGTTGGTCAGGGGAAGCCTAATGTGATTATATGTAACACTATGAGGGGTAAGGGGTTACCTAGTATTGAAGAGAAAGCTAATAGGTGGTTCTGTAACTTTACTGCCGATGAAATAGAGGAACTTCAGCAGGAACTAATTACGAAGAAAGAAACTGTTTTGACAAGTAAAGAAATTATAGCGAGATAACTATGACTTATGCAGATGTAATTTGGGAGCACATAGAAAAGGGTTTAGATTTAGTAATTTTATCGGCTGAAAACCGTGCTCCCATTCGGAGCATTCAGGATAAATTGGGAGCACGCCTGATAGATACCGGAATTGCGGAGCAGTCGATGTGTGGCATGGCTGCAGGATTGGCTTTAGCAGGCAAAAGGCCTGTAATTCATGGACTTGCTACATTTTTAACAATGCGTTCGTTTGAATTTATAAGAACGGATATTGGAATACCTAATCTTCCAGTGAAGATTGTGGGGTCTGTAACCGGAGTTCTTTCTGAGGCAAACGGTCCAACCCATCAGGCTTTGGAAGATATTTCCTTGATGCGTGGTATCCCCAATATGAAAGTATTTGCTCCCGCCGATGAACAGGATTTAGTTCTCGGACTTCCTGCTATTTTGGCTGACAATTCCCCGTGGTATATAAGGTATATCAATTTTTCATCTGTAATTGAAGAGCATTTACCATTTGAGATTGGCAAGTGTGAGAAAGTTTTAGAAGGTGATGAAGTACTAGTATTGACCTACGGCGCACTTTTTCGTGAGTGCTATG
>CAIWTC010000650.1 GCA_903915485.1 uncultured Ignavibacteriales bacterium
ATGTATGAATGTTTTGGTATAGTTTCGGAAGTTAATTCTAAAACTAAATTTAAATATTTTTGTTCCTCGTCCCGGTTCTCGCTTTATCTTTTTGCAACACTGACAAATTATCAATGCAAGTGAACATAGTTATGCGTACAAGTAAAAGTACCCGGTTTATTTTCCCCTTTATTTTATTGACAGCAATGTTCATCATGGGGCAGATGCCTACTCCTAATGATTATATCAGTAGTTATATTGGAACGCTGAAACACAAATCATCTTCGGAAATAACTAATTCACCGTGGGGAATTCAGGTGGGGTCACTAGAAAAAGACCATGTTGATAAGGCTGCACAAATTGGAATTAAGTGGACGAGACTTCAGTTGTCATGGGACCAGGTAGAGAAATCTAAAGGGGTTTATAATTGGGGTGCTTCAGACACAGCTTTTGAAATGGCACTTCAGCGTGGAATAACTCCGTTCATAAGTTTATGCGGAAGCAATAAACTATATTGTAAAGAAGCAGAAACTGATGCCCGCCAAAAAGAATTATACGGCATCAGCCCTATTCCTCCGACGGCAGATTCACTAGCTATGAAGGCATGGTTGACATTTATTAAGAAAGCAATAGAGAGATATAAAGAGAAAATATCTTATTGGGAAATCTGGAACGAACCTAATCATCCCCATTATTGGGGTGCTGCACCTAGCGGAGCCGAATACGGAAAATTAGTGAGCGCAACTTCTGATGTTATTAAATCAGTTGATTCAAAAGCCAAAATTATAGGCGGTGCACTTGCAGGACTGGACCCGGAATTTACCGCTAATTTCTTAGCAAATGGTGTCGCTAAAAAAATTGACATTCTTTCATTCCATAACTATGCTGAATTGCCCGAAGATAGAATTTACAAAGCAATAGAAACTTGGGATGTTATAAATAAATTCAATCCGTCACTCGAGCTTTGGCAGGGTGAATGCGGATATCCTTCAAGCAGCAGCACACGCGACTACCGCGGAACAAGTCCGTGGGGCGTGACGATACAGGCAAAGTGGTTATTGAGACAGGCATTTACCGATGTCTTTTTCTGCCGTACAACTATGAGTAATTATTTCAAGTTAGTTCATCAGGGCGGAAGAGGGGACTTGCCAAAAAGGTCTTTCTTAACGGCAGTAGACAGCGTACTTGGGTTTCCGGCAAAAGGCGGTTCGAGAGTTAAAAGTGTAGGCGTAAATGAAAAATGCATCTTGCAAAATCCAACTCTAACTCCAAAACCTGCATTTGATGCTTATAGAAATTTATGCTCAGTGTTTGATTCGCGCTACAAAGTAAAGAAGATGAGTATTAAAATTGAAGTGTTAGACCAAGGTAACTTTTATGGTATTGGTTCAGAAGATGATGCGTTTCCTTCGATTCCGTTATCAGCATCATTCCGGTCAGCCACAGGTTCCAACTTTATTGCCTACTGGCTTCCTTGGCATCCGCAGGAATTAATTAAAGAAGCAACTGTAAGAATATCAGTTGAGGGCACGAAATTTAAGCATCCCGTGTTGGTAGATATCCTAACGGGGAAAGTGTTTAACCTGAATTATGAAAATTCTAAGTCAGGTACTTTTGTGGCTAACAATATTCCGTTAGCAGACTATCCGTTTGCTATCGTTGAACAAAATGAGATTGTATTAAGTAATGAATAATTGGAATATACTAATGAGTAGTGTGACTGCGAGGAGTTTTCTTTTCATGTATCTGTTGCTAACAGTTTGTGGTTTTTCACAGAACCGTGAAGTAACCGTAATTGAAAAGAATTGGAAATTCACAAGAGAGAATAAACTAAAAGCATATGAATCTTCATTCAATGATTCATACTGGAAGAAAGTTAAAATTCCTCATACATGGAATAATTATGATGGACAAGATGGTGGGACTGATTATTACCGTGGTGTCGCGTGGTACAGAAATAATTTAAAAGTTGACAGCGATTATGCCGGCAAAAGAGTTTACTTGAAGTTTGAAGGTGTTTCATCAGTTGCTGAAGTATTCTTAAATGGTCAGTCAGTCGGTACTCACAAAGGAAGTTTCGGTGCGTTTTGTTTTGATGTGACACAATTCGTCAACCCCGGCAAAGATAATATTCTTGCAGTCCGGGTAAGCAACGCAAAGGATTCAACACTCGTTCCGCTGAAAGGTGATTTTACTCTTTTCGGTGGAATTTATAGAAGCGTTAGCATCTTTGCATTGAACGATATTTCAATATCACCTTTAGATTTTGCTTCTTCAGGAGTTTATGTTAAACAGTCTGAAGTTTCTGAAGCAAAGGCAAATCTTGAAGTTACTTCTAAGTTATTGAATTCCGGTAATGCTAATTCTAGTGTTAATGTAAAGGTTACTCTTAGGAATGCTGACGGAAGTATTGCTGCTGAAAAAACTTCTGAAGTTTTACTTAAAGAAAATTCCGCAGGTGACTGCGTTCAAAGTATCTCAATTGAAAAACCACATCTGTGGAATGGCAAAGCTGACCCTTATATGTACAGTGTA
>CAIWTC010000651.1 GCA_903915485.1 uncultured Ignavibacteriales bacterium
ACTGCTATTATTTACCTCCAAAGGAAAACTGATCAGAACGGTACATCAATGCCGGGAGGAAGAGTAACAATTACTCCAAATATCGGACATACTGAAGGTCAATTCTCATCAGATTTTTATATTGAGCCTTATCAGGGTGTGGTCTTTGATTATGATAATCAACCTCGTTTTCAGAATCCGTTTGAAACCGAACAAACTGCTCAACCTGCTGAATCAAATGGTTTATCTAATAATTCAAGTAGTTCAAATAAGTATAAGCCGATTACTCATGTTGATCCATCTGTAGATAAAGTTTCCTTCACAAATTTTTATGATATCAATGAGTTCAGCCTATTATTGAATAATCAGATTGCTTTATACAAAAGTACGGGACAGCCTTTTACTCTTATCTCACTCAAACTAGATCCTATTGCAGAGCAGCAGAGAATACTTACGATTAATCAACTCCAGAATGCTATAAGATTAGCTACTGATAAAAAAGATAAACTTTGTGTAGTGAAAGAGAAGATATTAGTCCTCCTCGGAAAAGGCGAAAATAAAAACTTAAGTAGTCTTGTTTCAAAAATCAAGCAAAACTTGCCAAATACAGATGCAAATTTCTTAAGCATCATTATGAAATACATTTATGCATTCACATATGAAGTCAATGAGAATGTAGTAAATGCAGAGTCAATCCTGAGCGAAATTTTAGAAGAAGAAGTCAGATAAAGTCATGAAACTGAGTAATGTCTGTTTTATAGCAGCGTTTGTTATTTTGACGCATTCATGTTTATTTGCTCAGGCAAATGCGGATGCTTTTAAGAAAGATGCTCAAACACAGATGGCCCGCGGTAAATATGGTGAGGCGATTGACTTGTTAAATAAATTTATCTCTGCAAAACCGTCCGTTGTGGATGGCTATAATCTTAGAGGTCTTTGTTACGAAAAAAGAAATCAATTAGAGATAGCAGTATATGATTTGCGTTCTGCAAGAAAATTGGCCCCGAATAACGCTGATGTCCAAAAAAACTTGGAGCGGGTAACTAAAGTTTGGTACGCACAGCTTCATGATAAAATCAATGGACATAAACGGGAAATCGCTATCAATCCTAATATTCCTATCAACTACTTAGAAATTGGAAAGTGTCATAAAAATTTAGGTGAGTGGGGAATTGCTGAAGAGTGGTACGATGATTATATAAAAAGGGAAGACCCTTCCTCAGACGAAGTTATCCGTTACACTGAAATTCTTGCCCGCAATAACCATATTGAAAAGGGTGAAAAGATTCTTAAGAAATATGTTGAGAAATATCCTAATGACCATAGACTGTGGAGCCGTTATGGATATTTTACAATGTGGCTCGGTAAGAAGAAAATAGCTATTGATGCTTTTAAACAAGCTTTAAAACTCCGCCCGTACTTCAAAGAAGCACAGGATGGTTTGGAGCAGGCTGAAGACCGCCCATATATTTACACACACTACGATACTACCGCAAGAACTAAAGACCAAAAAGAAAAGGCTCCCGAAGAGTATATCATTGATAAATACACTAGAATAGTAACTCAAAATCCAAAAGATAATGATACCCGTTTCTTGTTGGTTGACCAATTAGTAAAAGCCAACCGTAACGAGGAAGCATTCCAGCATTTACAAGTGCTTTCTAATGAATTTACAGGTGACCCAAAATATACCGTTTTATGGGATACAGTAAGCGCGCGCAGGGACAGAGTATTTGCGATAAATGAACAAGTATTTAAAGATAGAATCACAAAGAATCCAAGCGATAGGGAAGCAGCTATTAACTTAGCCCAGATCTATGGTCGTCAGATGAATTATGATGGTGCGCTTGAAGTTATGAAAACATATCTTTCAGATAAAACTGAAGCCGATGATCATGAGATGCGTTTTATGTATGCAAAGTTTGCTGCATGGAATTATCAGTTTGAAACTTCAATTGAGCAACTTAATATATTATTAGCTAAACAGCCTGACAATTTAGAGTATCAGTTATTCCGTGCGCAGGTTGCCGTTTGGACAAC
>CAIWTC010000652.1 GCA_903915485.1 uncultured Ignavibacteriales bacterium
GCCTTCTAAGCTGGAGGTTAGTGGTTCGAGTCCACTCGGGCGTACTTTTATTTAATGCCCGGATGGCGGAATTGGTAGACGCGCTAGATTCAGGGTCTAGTTCACGCAAGTGGGTAGGGGTTCGAGTCCCCTTTCGGGCACAGAAAAGTTTTAAGAGATAGCGGTACATTTGTGCTGCTATTTTTGTTTTAAAGGGATTGTATTGTGGAATTGGTAGATAAACTAGATTGAGGGTCTGGTCTTTAGTTCTCACGGTGTTCCGATAGAGGTCGGGGTTTTACAAAATTGATAGATTTACCCGCTGATTTGGCGGGTTTTTGGTTTTAAGGGGATATTTATGGTACGAAACACAGCACAAATTTGTGATGCGTTAAAAAGGCTTTTTTTGACGACTAATCATTCCGCATCTTTATGTGAGATATAAACGCAGTTCCCTTTTTTAGAAACATTTATTTCGTTAAATTTACATAAATTGATTTATATGGAAGTTTATTATTATGATTAATTATGAAATAAGTTTTATTATCGAGGAATCTTTAGACGGAGGTTTTGAGGCAAAGGCTATTGGGCACGCAATATTTACACAAGCGGAAACGATAGAAGAAATAAAAGAATCAATCAAGGAAGCAGTTCATTGTCATTTTGAAGATGACGATATGCCAATGACGATTCGTTTGGTGTTTCTTAAAGAAGAAGTTGTAGCAGCTTGAAAGTGCCACGCGATCTCAGTGGAGGTGCCCTTGTTAATTTCCTCGAATCACTTGGGTAAAAAGTGACAAGACAAAAGGGCAGTCACATAAGAATGAGTAAGACTCTTGATGGTGGAGATCACCATATTACAATTCCAATTCATTCACCAATAAAAATTGGTACTCTTAGTAGTATCCTTAAAGAAATATCAGAGAAGCAGAAGTTGACAAAGGAGGAATTGTTACAGAGGCTTTGTTAGTAAATATTAAATCAATAAACCTTCGTGGAAAAGACCGGACAGAATTAAATTTCCCCTATCCCTTACAAAAATCGATGTGTGAATTGCCGGTGCTAAATCTATTTTATAATCAGTAACCAAATAATATGAGAATATGAAAAAAAAATATACACTTCAACTACTATCAGTACTCTTCATCTTGAGTACATCGTTTCTGCTGCAAGCGTGCAAAGATGAAGAAGTCCCGCCTGTGCCTGAGCAGACCAAGGATAATCTTGTTGAATATACATCGGAATACAAGAACTATCAGGACAGTACTGTTGTAACTCTTACAACAAATATATTTGTACATTCTGTTCTCACAAAAACAGAAAAACAATCGTTTAGTTTGCCGAATCTTGGCACTAAGACGGAACGAATTGAATCTGAAGATGAAAACGGCGACATTATTGAAAAAGATACTGTGGTAAGAATTCCTTATGGTATCTCTTTTCATTCGAAGGAAGTTAAATGAAAAAAAGCAGTTTTATAAATTTGGTTTTGGTTACATCGCTGGCTGTTTTTGGCGGATGCCACAAAGAGAAAAAACCGGCGCCTGAGAATGGCGACTGGTCAGTTCAGACCGATACTCAGAACCGTGAAGAAGTAGGCGGATACAGTCACGGTGGTATTAGTCCCTGGATAGTTTACTATATGATGTACCGGGGCAGCAGAAGTTATTACTATGGCGGATATGACCGACGGGGTAATTATTCCACCCGGACATACGGTAACGGCGGATTTTTCAGTATTGGAAGAAATGGTACCCGTTCAAGCGGTTTTTCTTCTCATTCCGTCAGTCGTGGTGGGTTTGGATCACATGGATCGTCAGGAGTATCATGAAATCAATCAGCATCGCACCACGGAAAAACTGGCAGGAAGAAGTTGAGAAACTTGGATTTACATTCCATACATTAGGTAATTTATACTGGGATGAATCAAAGGCATATCAGCTCTCCATGAATGAAGTTTTGGAAATTGAGAAGGCAACCGCAGAACTGCATGGTATGTGTCTTGAAGCTGTTCAGCATATTATTGATAACAATCTTTTTGCGAAGTTTGGATTAACCGATGAAGCTGCCGCGTTTATTATTAATTCGTGGAATGAGGAACATCCTTCGATTTACGGAAGGTTTGATCTGGGCTATAATGGTCTTGGGACAGATTCCAAGAGATTGAAAATGCTTGAATACAATGCAGATACTCCGACTTCATTATTTGAAGCGGCGGTCGTTCAGTGGCACTGGTTAAAGGACTATTGCGAAATTATTGGAACTGAGTTTGATCAGTATAATTCGTTGCACGAAAAACTGATTGCAAAGTTTAAGGATATCGAACCATATTTGCTGGGTGAAAGAGTCCTTTATTTTTCATGTGTGAAAAATTCTATTGAGGACTTAACAACGGTTGAGTATTTAAGGGATTGTGCAACACAGGCGGGACTGGAAACCGAATTTATTTTTGTTGAGGATATCGGATATATTCATGAGTCAGGGGAATATGTTGATATGGATGAAGAACTTATCGATAATATTTTTAAGCTCTATCCATGGGAGTGGATGAATGATGAACCGTTCAAA
>CAIWTC010000653.1 GCA_903915485.1 uncultured Ignavibacteriales bacterium
AGTATTAAATTAAATTCCGGCTCAACATCAAATGCTCAGACGGCATATGGAATAAAGGTAACTTCCGCAGGGGTAAACTCTGTTTCAAACAATATCATCTCAAATATTGTAAACGGAACGACAAATACAACAGCAGCAACAGCCGGACTGATTCAGGGAATAAATGTTACGGCGGGAACAACCGGCGTAATAGGAAACACTATAAGGGATTTGACGATTGCAAATGCTAATACCGGTACAGATGCGGCAGTGTGTGTCGGCGGTATAATCTTTTCTGTTTCCACGGCACTTGCACAAAATATAAGTACTAATTCTATTTTTAATCTTTCAAATACATACGCATCATATGCGGGGAACATTATAGGCTTGTTTTACAGCGGTTCAACAACTGCTTCAACGGTATCAAGGAATAATATATACGGAATTACTGTTCCGGGCGCAAGCAGTGCTGCGGCAACAATTTATGGAATCAAAATTGCCGCTGGGGTTACAAAATATTTTAATAATATGATTGCACTTGGCGGGAATACTAAAACTACTCTATATGGTATTTATGAGACTGGCGCTGCAAGCAATAATAATAGTTTGTATTTTAATTCTATAAGTTTATCGGGTAGTTTGGTTTCGGGCGCAACTAATAAATCTTATGCTTTATATAGTAATGCATCAACGAATGTGAGGGACATAAGAGATAATATTTTATATAACACCAGGTCAACCGTAAGCGGAATAAGTTTGCACTTCGCTATGTATTTCAATTATACAGTCAGCACAAACCTTACGCTGGATTACAACGATTACTATGCTAGTGTTGCCGGGGTTGGGGGAGCACTTGGGTGGTATAATGCAAAAGCAGTGACGGCAATACCGCTTATAACCAGCTTTGATGCTAATTCAAAAAATATCTCAATATCTTTTACTTCAAGTACGGATTTGCACTTGAGTACCGGTTCGATAAATAACTATAGTTTAAAAGTTTTACCCATAACAGGAATCACAACTGACTTTGACGGAGAAACGAGAAATGCCAGTTGGCCATATATGGGTGCGGATGAAAATCTTGTATCCCCTCTCCCGGTTGAGTTGACAGCGTTTAGTGCAAGAACTTCGGGAAGGCAAGTTTATCTTAATTGGAATACTGCAACCGAAGTCAGGAACTACGGATTCAATATCGAGCGCATGAAAGAAAAAGGTGAATGGGAAGTGATAAGTTTTATTTCAGGCAAGGGTAATTCAAATTCACCGACCGATTATTCATTCATAGATAAAAAACCTTCATGCGGCAATTTAAGTTACCGGCTTGAACAGTTAGATGTTGATGGCGCAAAGAGTTATTCCAAAACCGTGTCGGTAAAAGTTGATTTTCCAACGCGTTTCGATTTGCTGCAAAATTATCCAAACCCATTTAATGCATTTACAATCATTAGTTATGATGTTCCTGAATTGTCAAGAGTTAAGTTAACTGTTTATGATGCGTTGGGCAGGGAAATAGTAAAGTTGTTTGATGAGGAAAAGGAACCGGGAATATACTCGATGCCTTTTGCGGGCGGAGATTTCTCAAGCGGAGTTTACTACTATAGACTGGAGGGAAAAGGATTTGCAAAAACCTGTAAGATGCTTATGATAAAATAAACCGGAACAAAATGGTGTTTTACCTTGTATAAATCAAAACACCCGCATCAAAGTTGACTGATTCATCGGTAACACTTTGAAATGTTTCAACTTTGATTGTATCATCAGAAATCATTTGCACAATCATAACTCCT
The DNA here is from genome assembly GCA_903915485.1 of uncultured Ignavibacteriales bacterium. Classification (GTDB taxonomy): domain Bacteria; phylum Bacteroidota; class Ignavibacteria; order Ignavibacteriales; family Ignavibacteriaceae; genus CAIYTF01. Next base: position 1,767 of record CAIWTC010000653.1, read on the forward strand.
AACGGATATGTTCCGGAATTATATGGACTAAATAGTTGATATCCGATTTTACCTGATGCCACTGAGACTAAAGCGGGGTCAGTCGCAGAAGTCTTTACCCCGTACACGCCTTGCATTGATAAAGTTCCGCCTATGGAAATTCTAATAGAGGCGGGTTCATTCATATCATAAACAAATGCCAAATGTTTGGGCCATGAATCATAATCAGAACTTGCATCACCCATGGGTAATCCGTTCAAGAACCATCCGCCCGATAATTTTCCTTTTATATCATAATCTATCTTGCCGTCTTTATCATTTCCGATGCGGGTAATTTTTGAATAGATGCTGTCGCGCAGTGATGTAGCAAAATATTTGTAAGGAGATTCAGTGTGAATTGTTTGGTCGGGATATCGTGAAGGGTTTATGAATCCTGTTAAAGTAGTTTTAGTGTTTATCACTCCAAGATCAACCGCGTAGGAAAGTTTGCTTGCGGTGCCGATGATCTGCCCTGCTTTGACTAAAGTGCCCGTTGTGATTTCGGGGTTTAGCATGACATGGTCGAGGTAGTAACTGAAAGTATCGTTCATTGCAATACCGATTTTATAATCCGTATGCTGATAAATGAATTGCACTGTCCCGTTTCCGGGCGCATAAACATTGTGCAAAGTATCCATATCTCCGGGAGTGCGGCGGTCCGGATTAATCCAATAGAAGTACACATGGTCAGTCGGAAAGGTATGACCGGGAGGATTCAGATTGCCAAGTGGAGTAGCATAGACAAATTCAGGAAAGTTCATTGGAGAGTGCGTAAAAACAGTTTGCTCCTGCGCGATAGGC
>CAIWTC010000654.1 GCA_903915485.1 uncultured Ignavibacteriales bacterium
TTGAAGGAAGATGTAAGAAAGTACTATTCTTTGTTTGACTTTACGGTAATACCTCTGCTCAGCAATGAGTTGTTCTTAATAACGATACCTTCAAAACTTTATGAATCTATGGCGTCAGAAACTCCTGTAATATTATGCGTTGACGGGGAGGCAAGAAAAATTTTGGAGGATGCACAGGCGGGGTACTCTGTTAATTCGGAGAACATACCGCTATTGGCAGAGACAATTAAGAAAGCAGCTTCAGATATGGATGCTGCAGCTGAGATGGGGAAAAGAGGTAGAGAGACCGTTAAAAAATATTTTGATAGAGACTTGGTGATTGCTAAATTAAAGCAAGATATTGAAAATATACTGTAATACTTCAATAATCTGAAGAACTTTGAGCTCGATACCGGTCTTTTATCGTGTATGCTTTGTATCACATTCAAAAAGTAAAGCGCACAAATTTTGACCCATTACGATAGTATCAAACACTATCTTAAATGATAAATTAGTATTTTCATTATAAATATTGGAATTCTTTGAATAAATTAATTAGCGAGGACCGATTGAGAACGGACAAATTAAAAAGAGGATACGATACCCTGAAGGCAATCTTTTTGGGACTTGTTGTGTCTATGGTTATTTCCGGATGTATAGATAAGCCTGTTGCGCCAATATGGGATGTTGAGCTTAACGCCCCTCTTGTTAACAGGACATATACTGTAGAGGATATGATTAAGAAGGATTCTACCCGTATAACCACAGACCCGGCAAACAAGAATCTCTTATATTATGGTCAGCAGATTGCTATCTCGCCTATTATGATGGGGGATAAATTAAAACTGAATCCAATTTCGGCAGGTTCTTCTGTTTCTTTAGGAAAGATTAATTTTACAAATCCCGACCCGGTTCCTGTAGATATTTCATCGAGTTCAATAATTGGAGTGTCGGGTCCCGCAACCCTTCCTTTTCCAGTAACAGCATTTTCAAAAACTGTTCCACCTACAGCACTAACTGTAACTGCTTTTCAAAGCGCCACATTTGCATCTGGCAAATTGTGGTTTGTTGCAACAAACAGACTTGGAAGCAATCTTACTATTAATGTAACTCAAATCAGAATACTTGATGCTTCAAGCAATGTGATAGTCAGTGCAAATACATCACTCTCTCTTGACTATTTAAAAACTGACAGTACATATATTGACATTTCAGGAAAAACTTTTCCAAGCAATATGAAAATTGAAGTGACACTTTCCAGCCCGGGAAGTGGAACTAATTTCCCAGTGCTGCCTGCAGATTCCAAACTTAGCGTATTGGCAAAGTTTACAGATTTGACTCCTTCATCAGTTACGGCAATAATTCCTCAACAGGACACGATTAAATACAATGGTAACTTTTCTTTGGATAACGATCCGACCTCATCAATTCAATTAATAGAAATCAACAGTGGAACTCTCAACTTTTCAGTCACCAACAATTTTAATGTTGACATCACCACTAGATTTACATTTCCTAATTTGATAACCGAAAAGGGTATTGCGTTTGATACAGTATTGGCGCTGACTCCAGGTGTAACAAATTCTGTAATAAGAAATGTTGCAGGGTGGAATATTAATTTCAACAGTTCACTGAATAACAATCTTTCTTTTTCTGTAAAGGCATTAGTAAAGGGTTCGTCAACAGCGAAGACAATTTCTACTTCGGATAAAATAGATGTGTCTGTAACAATGAGCGAGCTTAGCTTAAAAAGTTTAACGGGAAGAATCAAGCGCACACAACTTGATAATATCCCCACATCATTTGCAGTTCACCTTGGTAGTTTTGATAACTTCAAAGTCGGAAAACTACAATTCAAAGATTTTGGAGTAACCTTAAAAATTGCTTCTTCCCCAACTGTACCACTGGGTTTTTCAGGAAAAGTTTATGGACGAATCGGAAGTACTCAAAAGGCCTCATTTGATATCCCTTCACAGACTCTTCCCGGAGGAGGAAACGCGATTAATTACACTCCGAACAATACGGACCTAAATAATTTTGTAAATTCTTTCTTAACTACTCCGCCTGAGTGGATTGATATAAATCTTTCAGGACTTATTAATCCAAACTCAAGCAGTGATTACGGAAGAATAAATAATCAGGATTCCATCTCGGGTTCAGCAATGATTCACATGCCTCTTGATGTGGGTATTTCCGGAGGTACACTGACAGATACAGTATCTTTTGAAATTCCTGAAAGCGCAAAAAAAGAAGCAGGCAAAATTCAAAGTGTAGACTTGACTCTTGACATAGAAAACGGAATAGCTGCAACAGTAAAGTTCCATGGAATAATGTTTGACAGTACTCAGTCTACCCCGTCGAATCTGCTTGTTGATTCTTTATCGATTCCGCCTTATCACAGTCCCAACCCTACTCAATTGGTCGTGCAGGGTGCAAGTGTTGATTCATACGGATTTTCTGCACTGCCGGGTAAACAGTCTATTGTCTTGGATATAACCGGAGATGATGTTCAAAGACTGCTGCGTATGAACAAGATGATAATGTATATTAGTCTTGATACTCCGGTTGCAGGTGCTTCGCCTGTGAAGTTTACAACAGCAGACCGTGTTGTTGTCAAAGCATCAGGTAAACTTATTTATAGAATTCAAAAGTAAGGAAGGAGGAAACAATGAAAAATTTATTATTTGTAATGTTATTGGTTTTGTCTGCTGAATTGTTTGCTCAGTCCGGTAATGTCGGAGTTGTTGACCCGTATTCAACAGGGATGGGAAAAACATATACTGCCGCATCCCGTGGGATTTATGCGGTCGGGTTAAACCCTGCAAATCTTGCATTAAGCGATGCAGGACACATGGAAATGATTCTTCCCCTGCCCCCGAACATCAGTGCGCGTGTCGGAACGAATTTTATTTCGATAAATGAATTCAATTACTTTTTTGGCGGAGTTGCCGATTCAACCGGTGGCAAATCTGGAAGAGTGCTGACGCAGGAAGACAAAGACAGGTTGGTAAATTTATTTAACGGCGGCGGAAAGATTGTTGCCGATATTAATCTTCTTGACTTTGGATTTACATATAAGCCCTCCGATAAATTTGGTGCGATAGGATTCACAGTTCAGGATTATATGTCGACGATGGTCGCATTCCCTGCAGGCTTTGTTGATTTGGCGTTGTCGGGAAATCCATTGAATAAAGAATATACATTCAACGACTTGGATGTTAAAGCATGGTATGTCCGCTCGTACAACTTATCGTATGCGCGTGAATTGAAAATATTACCAAAAATTTTCCAAACTTTTGCAGTTGGTTTCGGTGTAAAGTATATACAAGGTTTTGCGTATGCATCGATTGATAAGATTAATACCCGATTTGTAACTAATGCAGACTACTCAATTACTGAATATGGCGACTTGCTTGCAAACACTGCATTCTCAACAGACTTAGGAGTTAAGTATTCGTTTGACTCCACAAAGGGGGATGCAAAGTTCAAAGTTACTCCTTTCCCTAAAAATGCCGGAAGCGGTATGGGATATGATATTGGTATCGCAGGCGTATTCAACGAAAAGTGGAGCTTTGGTATGGCTGTTACAGATATCGGAAGCATCGACTGGAAAAACAACACAGCACAGTTTACTGCAAACTCTGAATATACTTTGACTGATATAAGTAATCAAGAACAACGGGATTCGTTAATCAAAGCTGCCCGTGGTGACGGAAAGTTCAGTAATGGATTTACAACTAAACTGCCGACTGCTTTCAGGCTTGGTATTTCGTGGAACGCAAAGCCCGGAGTATTTTTGCTAAGTGCTGACTTAAACTCAGGACTTAATGATGCACCTAGAAATGTTAAAGGCACACGGTTTTCAATTGGTGGAAATTTGAATGCAACCAAGTGGCTCCCGTATATGCGCGGAGGATTCTCGTTTGGCGGACAGGAAATTTTCTGCTGGACAGTCGGTATAGGTTTCTCATGGGGACCAATGGAATTCAACGCAGCAACTCCTGACTTTCAATACATCTTTATGCCAAAAGACGGAAAGCGCATAAGCTTTGCAGGCGGCTGGAGACTTAAGTTAAATTAGTTTGCTGACTTAAATAGATATTTTAAAGGCTGCCTTTTGGCGGCCTTTTTTTATAGCAAAAACTCCAAATAGTTTTCTGAAGTAACTATTTCAACCGGACTATTTGGGTAGGCCTCCATCCATGCTTTTGGGATCTTATATTGTTTGCCCGGAGAAAATTTAAATTCATATCCATTTAGCGAAGCATCTTTGTCTTCAATTAAGTCAATTTCCTTTTTGTCTATAGTCCGCCAAAAATATGAATTGCAGTGATGTCTTTTGTTGGAATTCCTTTTAATCCTTTCAATCATTAAAAAATTTTCAAATAGTTTGCCTTTATCATCGCGGTCTTCAATTTTATTAAATGACAAA
>CAIWTC010000655.1 GCA_903915485.1 uncultured Ignavibacteriales bacterium
AACAGGACTTGCAAGCAAAGAACTTTATGAAAGCATCGCGGAAGTTGCCCTCAAGTTATATGATTTCGGAGCAAAGTATCTTCACAAAAAAGGGATTATTCTTGTTGACACGAAGTATGAGTTTGGTCTGCTGAATAACAAACTAATATTAATTGATGAAATACACACTCCCGACTCTTCACGCTTTTGGAGAGTTTCTGATTATCAGTCCAACCCTGAAACTGCTGAGCAGATTGATAAAGAATTTCTTCGTCAGTGGTTGATTGAAAATAAAACCGACGGACAATACAGAAAAGATTTGCCGCAAGTTATTGTTGACGAAACATCAAAAAGATATCTGGAGATTTATGAACTGATTACAGGGCACCCCCTGCAAGTTAATGCGGAAGAAGAAGTCAACGCAAGAATCTACCGCAACCTTGTTAGACACTCTATTATTAAAGAAGGATTCGTTACTCTAATAATGGGTTCGGAGGGCGACTTGCCACACGCCGAAAAAATAAAATCATTTTTGGAACCTTACGATATCTTTACACAGATGAGAATTGTATCTGCACACAAGAACGGCGAAGACATAATCCCGATTGCGGATGAACTTAACAACTCAATCGAGCCCGGTGCGGTAATTGCTATCGCAGGCCGCTCTAACGGCTTGGGCGGTGCGCTCTCTGCTAACTTAAATATACCTGTAATCAACTGTCCCCCATTTAAAGATTCATCTGACATAATGCTGAACATTAATTCATCATTAATGATGCCTTCTGCCGCGCCTGCGATGACAGTCATCCATCCCGATAACGCTGCTGCTGCTGCACTGCGCTGCTTGAACATTCCTACAATACGCTTGCAATTATCTTCGGCTATTCGGGAAGTTAAGTCGGGACTTCGTGAGTCCGACAATATATTCAGGAAACTCTAAATAATGAGCAATAAAAAGTACAAAATTGTAGTAACGGGTGCAGGCGGCAGAGAACATGCACTAAGTTGGAAACTCTCGCAAAGTCCCGATGCTGAAATTGTATACACCTATCCCGGCAACGCGGGTATTCCGAACAGCATATCGGATTTGCAACTTAAAGGGCTTTCATTCAGAGAGTGGTGTATAATAACTAATATTGACCTTATAGTTGCCGGACCCGAAATTGATTTGGTGCGCGGATTGAAAAACAGATTTGAGGGAACGGGTATATCAGTATTCGGGCCTGATAAAACCGCTGCACAACTTGAGGCATCAAAAATATTTTCTAAAACTTTTATGCGTAAGTATGACATTCCGACTGCTGATTTCAAAGTGTTCGAGTCAGAATATTCGAGTGCAGAAGTACTTGATGAAATTCACCGCTTGGACGGTAACCTTGTAATCAAATATGACGGACTTGCAGCAGGCAAAGGTGTTTATGTTTGCGACTCAATAAAACAAGGCGTAGATGCGTTTAATGAACTGCGTTCTCTCTATGGTCAGACTGCACCATTTATTATCGAACATAAACTTACCGGCACAGAAGTTTCAATCATTGGTATTACTGACGGTAAATCGATAAAACTATTTTCACCAAGTCAGGACCACAAAAGATTATTGGACGGCGATGAGGGCCCCAATACAGGCGGCATGGGGGCGTATTCTCCTGTTAAGTCCTGTACCGATGAACTATTGGAACGAATTACAAAAGAGATTGTTCAGAAAACTGTAGAAGGAATATCAAGCGAGAACCTGGATTATAAAGGGTTCATTTATTTCGGCATTATGATGGATGAAAATGATAATCCTTTTCTATTGGAATACAATGTACGCCTCGGCGACCCTGAAGCAGAAGTTATTTTGCCTCGGATGAAAAATGATTTACTTCCGGTAATTCTAAATTGCTTAAACGGTACACTTGCAGAATCTGATATTGAAAACAATGACGGTTATTGTGTTGATGTTGTGCTTGTATCAGGAGGTTATCCCAAAATATATGCTGCAGGGAAATCTATTTCGGGGTTAACTAATCCCCTGCTGAATAACTGTCACATATTTTACTCAGCAGTTCAGCAAGTTGATAATGTACTTCACACATCAGGCGGCAGGGTTATAAATGTTGTCGCAGAAGGAACTACATTCGAAGAAGCAAGAAGTAAAGTTTATGCGGCATGCGAGGCTATTTCCTTTGAAGATGTTTTCTACCGCAAAGATATAGGCCATAGAAATCTATGATAAAGAATAAATGCGTCATTTTGATATCCGGTCGTGGTTCCAACATGGAAGCAATTTTCAAATCATCACAAAGCGGTGAACTGAAAGAATTATGCGAAGTCGTGTTAGTTGCAGCGGATAAAGAATCTGCTGGCGGACTTGCAAGAGCAGAATCACTCGGTATAAAGACGGCTTTCGTTCCTTCAAAAGGAAAGTCCCGCGAAGAATTTGAAAATGATTTACTCGCAGTGTTGCTGCCCCTCTATCCCGACTTTGTTATCCTTGCAGGATTTAATAGAATACTGACAAAGCATTTCATCTCTGCATTTCCCAATAGAATAATAAACATCCACCCTGCCGATACCCGCTCATTTCAAGGACTTCACGGATATGCTTGGGCATTTGAAAACAAGTTGGCTTCTACAATGATAACAGTGCATTTCGTTGATGAAGGCGTGGACACAGGGAACATAATAGCACAAGCCGTTATCGATATCTCAAGCGCTTCCTCACTTGAAGAAGTGGAACACATCGGATTAGCAAGAGAACATTCGTTTTACTGCGAAACACTAAAAGATTTATTTCTGAAACTAAACAAAGAAGAATAATATATGTGCGGCATAATTGGAATCATCAACCATGAAGAAGTAATCGGAGATTTACTTTTCGGCCTCTCTGCGCTCCAACACCGCGGACAGAGCAGCTGCGGAATAGTTACATTTGAAAAGCTGTTTCATCTTCATAAAGGATTGGGAAATATTTCACAAGTGTTTACTCAGCAGGAAGTTGCAAAATTAAAAGGCAATATTGGACTCGGTCATGTGCGGTATGCTACTCAAGGCGGGGATGATTTAATCAACGCGCAGCCTTACAGCATCAACTATCCCTTCGGCATCGCGATGATTCATAACGGGAACATTCTTAACTTCAAAGAACTACGAGATACTTTATACAAAGAACATCATATTCTATTAGAAACCTCGAACGACCTGGAGTTGATACTTTACACTTTTGCATCTGAACTTCGCAAGAAAGATTTAATGAATCTGTCTGTCGATGATATATTCGATTCAGTTTCAGAAACTCAGCAAAAAGTTTTAGGCGCTTACGCGGCCATCACAATGATAGCCAACCGCGGCATACTTGCATTCAATGACCCCAACGGAATCAGGCCTTTGGTATTCGGTAAGAAAGAAACAGCATCGGGAACGACCTACGCATTCGCTTCTGAATCCAGTTGCTTTGATTATCTTGAATACGAAGTCATTTCAAATCTGGCACCGGGCGAAGCTATTTTCATTGACACGAACAACACTGTTCACCGTAAAATCTGTCATAGCGGTAAACCTGCATTCTGTATTTTCGAGTACATATATTTCGCACGCGAAGATTCTATCATGCATGATAAGTTAGTTGCAAATGAAAGAATAGCAATGGGAAAGATTCTCGCGAAGCGCGTCAAAGCAGCGGGACTAAAGCCTGATGTTATTGTTGATGTTCCGTCCTCAGCATATTTTTTTGCGACAAGTTTAGCAGATGAACTCGGCGTTCAGTACATAAGAGGACTTGCAAAGAATAATCACATCGGCAGAAGTTTTATCATGTCTAATCAGAAAGACCGTGAGACTACCGCAAAACTTAAACTGAATCCCATAACTTCTTTTCTTAAAGGAAAGAAAGTAGCACTTGTAGATGATTCAATCGTGCGCGGAACAACTTCTAAGAATTTAATCGGACTGCTTAAACGCGCAGGCGCCAAAGAAATTTATTTCATATCTGCCGCGCCGCCTATTCAGCATCCGTGCATGTACGGAATTGATATGGCAATCAGTTCGGAGTTAATTGGAAGGAATACTGTCGCGGATATTGAATCATATCTTGAAGTGGATGCGCTGATATATCAATCTATTGATGACTTAAAAGAATTATATAAAAATGAGCATTTCTGTTACGCTTGTTTTGACGGTGTGTATCCGGTAGCAAATTCCAAAAAGTATATTGACGAGATTGAATCAGAAAGAATCAGTTCATCAAAGAACGGCTGCTAAGTTTACTCCCACTCAATAGTTCCGGGCGGCTTTGTGGTGATGTCATATAACACTGCGCCGCAAAAAGCTAAACTAGCACTCTGTAATAATATATTTTTGTATAAATCTTCATCCATTTCGTAGGCATCCGCAGTCATTGCATCTATCGATGTCACCGGACGCATAACAAAATACTGTTTCCCCTCTTCATTGCAGAGCGGCAGACTAATTACCGGCAACTGCCATATCTCATCTATATGATTCGTTGCCCGCGCGATGATGTCATCGACTATCTGCAGATTCATTACCTGCTCTCTGTCAAGCGATGCTTTGAGCACAATGATATCCTCATACAAAGGTTTTGCAGAATACACACACCTGTTAACAAGAGGATATTTATTTATGATTTTTGCAGCACAGTCTTTCAAATATTTCCAGTCAATATTTTTGTTTTCATTATTCCATAAAACTAATGGATGTCGGTAAGTTCTAAAATCACCCTGCACA
>CAIWTC010000656.1 GCA_903915485.1 uncultured Ignavibacteriales bacterium
TCAAAGAATATTTTAAATATTTAGCTTTTTTTGCGATAATCCTGCAAACCAATCAATTTCTATACAATTTAAGGCTATTTCGCAAGTTAAGGCATAACATTTTGCCTCATAATTGTATGTCGATTCTCTGAATCGACCAGTTTACCAATATCGCAAATGTTCAGTTTTAGGGAAGTTATAATTAGTGTAAGGTACGAAATCCACCTGCTCGGCGGACAAACAGAGTTTCATCCTACAAAATTTTAGTATCTAAATTAACTAGTGCTTCAACTCCAGCACGCAATTGCCGACTAACTTCTTGAGTTTTTCGCTGCTGTTTATTAGCACTGTCAACTCTGTAAATGACTTTAAGTTGAATTTCAGCATTATGTTTTTGCGGTAAGTTTCTATTGTCCGCTCGCTGATTTGAAGTTTTTCTGCTATCGCGTAATTCTGAAATCCCCTATAAACCAACGCCAATACTTCCGACTCCCTCGTAGAAAGCGGAATGTTCTCCGGGTCGTGATTCTGAAAATCAATCTTGTCGAATTCGGCAATTATATTTCTAATATCTGTCACGGAATTTTTCTGGCCAAAATAATATTCCCCCGACATCACTGTAAATATCCCCGTGAAAAGCTCAACCTCATTCAGGTCCTTGTTTATCATGCCTAACGCACCCGCCTTTACCGCGCGGTAGTAATACTCAAAAGCATCATACATACTTATCACCAGAAACTTTATTTTCGTCTTGTTCAATTTTTCATAAACTTTTTTAATGACATCTATTCCCGTCATATCCGGCAGCGAAATGTCTATCAGCACAATCTCGGGTTCTTCACGGAAAATAATTTCAAGCGCTTCGGTGCCCGTTGCCGCTTCCATTATCTCTGAAGTCATCTGATTTTTTGAAAGTATCGAAATGATTCCTTTTCTTACAAGCGCGTGGTCATCAACCAGCAAAATTTTATATGGTGTCATTTTATCCCTCTTAATTAATCGGCAGAGTTATTATAAACTCCGTTCCCTTTTCGGGGGTGGAAGTAATTGTACAGGTTCCATTAAAATAGGTTACCCGTTCGGTTATATTCAGAAGTCCCAGATTGCCTGCTTGCTTCTGACTATCGACTTCGAATCCGATGCCGTCATCTTCAACAGTAAGATTGAAAGTTTTGTCCCTTACGAATATCTGCACCAAATAATTTTTTGCCTTTGAGTGCTTGTTGATATTCGCGAGAATTTCCTGAAATATTCTATATATATTAATTTCCATTTTCGGGTTGATTGCAACCATATCTCCGAAAATCTGAAAAGTGCCTTTTATTTTTCCGCCAACCTGACTCTGCACAATCAACGCCTTTATTGCCTCTATCAAGCCGAACTCCTGAAGAAACTTCGGTGTGAGATGATAGGAAAGACTTTTTATTTCTCCAAGCACGCTTTCAGTTGTCCGTAAAATATCGTCGTTAAGTAACTTAGCTTTAGAATTCGCCTGCACTAATTCACGCATGTTCTCAAGCGACATTTTAAGTGTGGAGATAGTCTGGCACACGCCGTCATGCAGCTCCATCGCGATTGCGTTGCGTGTGGATTCGTTTGCATCCTGAACGAACACTGCAAGTTCGCGGAGTTTGTTTTGTCTATCGATTAATTCAGCTTCAAATTTCAATCTGTCGGTAATATCATAACAGTATGCGTGTCCGAATCCATATTCTGGAAGTCCCTTTAGCACAACTTCATAACTTCGGCCGTTAATTACTTCAGTAAAAAAGTAATCACTTTCGCTCGTTATTTTACTACCGATATTTATGTCCTTCAAGTGCGGCAGCAGCAGTTTGATATTATCCATCTGCGGCGCAAACCCTGAAAGAATTTCTTCACCTGCTTTATTGAACGACAATATACTCCCCTTTTCATTAAAGCGGAAAAGCGGGGAGGGATTAGACGAAGCAAACAGCCCGAGCAATTTTTCATTCTTCATCTCAAGGAAAAGTTTTTCCTTTTCATGCATTCTGCGCAAAGGAATAAATATCCTTGTAGCACTGTAGTAAATTACAATTACTATAAATGCAACAACTGAGATAATAAATAATAACGGGTTAGCCGCGTTAAAGAA
>CAIWTC010000657.1 GCA_903915485.1 uncultured Ignavibacteriales bacterium
ATGGTTGACATCGACGGGAAATCATACACTTATGAAATCTTGCAAAAATCTGACTACACATATGTTTTGCGCTTTAAGAATAAACTATATACTATTACTAAAGTAAATGGCGAAAATAATCCGTTTGGAATTTTAATAGAAGGAAACTATCTTCAGGTATCTGTTTATTCAAAAGTTGAGGATTTGGCACTTCAAATGGCAAACTCTCAACAAAAATCATCAGGCACTAAAATCATAAAATCGCCGATGCCGGGATTAGTTCTTAAAATTAAAAAAAATGCAGGTGATTCCGTTTCAGCCGGTGAATCAATCATGATTCTTGAAGCGATGAAAATGGAAAATGAAATTAAGTCACCGTTAGATGGGATAATAAAAGAACTTTTTGTCGCGGAGAAGCAAACCGTAGACAGAAATGAAAAATTATTTGTATTAGAATAAAACTGCTTTGTTTTAATATTTTTTATATATTTGCAGGTGTTTCAAAAAACTTATTTAATATAACAAAGGTTTAATCAACAGTTTGAAATAACAAGAAATGTAAATTGAATAATATTTCTTGAATAATCAAAATCGCAAATAACTAATTAATCCATGATTAACCAATAACAAATCTCATAAGGAGGTAGCGTGAAGACAAGTGGCTTCATTTTCTCGTTACTATTGCTTATTGGCACAAGTTCTGTGTTTGCTGGTGGATTCCAGATAAACGAACAGAACGCTCGTGCTATGGCAATGGGTGGCGCATTCACAGCAATCGTTTCAGACCCTTCAGCAGTTTATTACAATAATGCTGCTTTAACCCGTTTGAGCGGTTTTCAAGTTCAAGTTGGTACAACAGTTATTACTGCTGCAACCAGTTTCCGTGGACCTTACGGCCCTGGAATCAGCAACGGTTCTATTGCTGAAAGTAACATGAACAAAAAAATCTTTTTCCCATCACATGCTTATTTTACCTATCAGGCAACTGACCAAATCTTCCTTGGTTTGGGCTTTAATACTCCTTTTGGTTTAGGAAGCTCATGGGATAAAAATTGGGTTGGAAGAAAAGTCAGTGTCGACATCGACCTTAAGACTTTCAGTTTCAATCCTACTGTTGCTTATAAATTGAGCAAAAACTTTTCTATCGGCGCAGGCTTTCAATACAATTTGGGAAGCGTAATGATAGAGAAAAGTGCAGATGTTGCATTGCTTGATGAAGCAACCGTTCATCTTGAAGGTACAAACAGCAAAGCAACCGGTTATACAATCGGCGCGTTGGCTACTTCTTCAGACGGCAAGAAATTATCTGTCGGCTTGAACTACCGCAGTGAAGTTAAATATGAATTTAAAGGCACAGCAACTTCAACTATCCGCTCAGGTTTAGCATCAGCTCTGGCTCTTCTCCCACATGGTGATATTACCGCTGTATTGAAGTCCCCTGCTCAGTTAGTATTAGGCGTGAGTTATATGCTGACAGACGACTTAACATTATCTGCTGACTATCAGTACATTTACTGGTCAAGCTATGATACCTTAAAAGTTACATTTGATGACGGAAAACAAAACCCAATCGCAAGCGCTAGACTTTATCAGGATACATACATCGGAAGATTCGGATTAGAATATAGAATGAGTTCTGACTTAGCTTTACGCTGCGGAATTTTGTATGACAAGAACCCGGTAACAGATGCGCTTGTTGATGCATCATTACCTGATGCTAACCGTGTAGGTTACTCAGCAGGTTTTGGATATAAAATATCAGAGAGCTTGAATGTTGACCTTGGTTACTTATTCTTAAGATTTAAAGAAAGAACCATAACAAACTCTAAAGTTTCTATGGGAACAGGATCGTACTTCATGAACGGCACATATAATACTGCCGCTAATTTGATGTCATTCACATTATCTTACAAATTTTAATTGAAGGAAGAAAATAGAATGAAAACAATAATTAAATCAGGTTTTATTTTAAGCCTTCTTGCCTTAGTTTTTATCGGCTGTGCAGACAGAACTGACCTTGTTGACCCTTCAACAGCAACTGTATCTACAGGTACCGCTAATTTTGCAAGATTCGTTTCTATCGGAAACAGTATCACCGCTGGGTATCAGTCAAGCTCACTCTTCGAAGATGCTCAGAAATATTCCTTCGGTGCTCAACTTGCAAAACAAGTTCACACCGGTTATGTAGAACCATTGGTTTCTAATCCCGGAATCGGCGGAAGAATTGATATTCAGTCCGTTGATGTAACGAAAGGATCAGTCTCCTTTTACTATAATGCAAAACAAGGTGGCTCTCCATTAAATACATCATATGGCGCTCCTTATAATAACCTCGGTATTCCCGGAGCTATACTTTATGATGTATTGGATACCGCTGACTTCGCAGCAAAATCAACATCAAGAGCAAATCCATATTTCCCACTGGTACTCAGAAGTGCTGCTTTAGGAAAATCAATTCTTGCTCAGGCTAAAGCACTAAAGCCTACTTTCATGACTCTATGGATTGGAAA
>CAIWTC010000658.1 GCA_903915485.1 uncultured Ignavibacteriales bacterium
CAAATCGATATGCTTTTTTACAATAACGGTATTAGTTCTTATAATAATGCCGGTTCCGGTTCATCCGGTTTATATTGGCCTAAAGGCTCCGGGAAAACAGCCATTTTTGAAGATGGTTTGTTATTTGCCGGTAGGGTTGGAGCAACTGAAATCCGTTGCGGCGGCAGTGCTTATCGTGCAGGTCTTCAGGCCGGTCCGATATTGGCTGACGGTACTGCGGCAGATCCATCTGATCCGAGATATAAAATATATAAAATAAAAAGCAATTGGGAATCTATGCCTGATGGTCCGGAAAAAACTAAATTAAAGAGCGATTATGATAATTGGCCCGGTGATTTAGGTGCTCCGTTCATTGATGTTAACAACAACGGCAAATGGGATGCAGGTATCGATAAACCTCAGTTCCTTGGTGATGAAGTTGACTTTTTCGTAATGAATGACTTGGACGCAGCTAGAACAACATTTCTTTATGGTACCCAACCTATGGGTGTTGAAGTTGCCACTACAATATGGGGTTTCAACCGCACAGGCGATCTTGGAAATATGATTTTCAAGAAATACCGTATGATTAACAAAGGTTCTATTACAGTTAGAAACATGTCTGTAGCTCAGTGGTCAGATCCTGATTTAGGTGATGCTTCTGATGATTATGTCGGTTGCGATACAGTAAGAAGTCTTGGTTATGTATATAATGGCGCTGCTTCCGATGGTGTTTATGGAAACCCTCCTCCTGCAGTAGGATATGACTTTTTCCAGGGACCTGTAATTCCTTACGACCCTGCAAAATATCCAATCATTACTCAGAAGAATCTTCCTGATAGTGCTAAATTCGGTGGAAAATGGATTAAAGGTAAAACTAATTTACCATTAAGTTCATTTTCATTTTACATCAATGGTAGTTCTACATATAAAGATCCTGTGCAAGGTGTTGCTGCAGGTTCAGAACAAATGTATAATTACATGACGAGTAAACTTTGGGACGGTACACCATTTCTTGATCCTTCAAGAGGTAATGTTCCTGTAAACTTCTGCCTTTATGGTGACCCTGTTAAAGGAACCGGTTGGTACGAAGGAGCAGGATGGCCAGGTGGACCTGCCGCTGATGATCGTCGTATGATGCTTTCAGCAGGACCATTTACATTCGCTCCCGGAGATACTCAGGAAGTTGTAGTTGGTATCGTTGTAGCTAAAGGCTCAAGCAATATTAATAGCGTTGAGTTCTTAAAGAATGCAGATGACGCTGCTCAAAAAGCTTATGACCTGGACTTCAACTTAGTTGCTGCTCCTCCTTCGCCGGTAGTAAAATATGCTGCACTTGATAAAAAACTCGTTCTCTATTGGGAACCAAATGCAGAAAAATATGACGCATTTGACCCGCTTTTAGGAAAGAAAAACTTTAAAAATAAAGATACTTCGTATAAGTTCCAGGGTTATTTGGTTTATCAGTATAAAGATGCCTCTGCAACAGACCCTGTTTTGTTAGCAACTTACGATATAGTAGATAGCATTTCTAAAGTGTTGGATTATCAAACATATTTAGGAGAAACTGTTCTTGTACCGGTAGTTAATGGTGCAAATACAGGACTAAGGCGTACACTTGAAATTACAATTGACCAGTACACAAATGGTCAGTTGAATAACGGTACACCTTATTATTTTGGAGTGGCAGCATATGCATATTGCTCAAATGGATCACCCAAAATTTTAATGTCACCACATCGCCCCATTATGATCTCCCCACGAAGTAGTATTGCGGGAGAGTTTACATATAATTTTGATGATTTTATTCCTGCGTCCGCACCCGCAAGCGGTTCAGACGGATTTGTTGCTGCAAAAGTAATTGACCCTAACGCATTAACCGGACACGATTATGAAGTTTTCATGAGTGGTACGGGTGCTTCAATGACTTGGAATCTAAGAGATGTAACAAAAGGTGATACTTTGTTAAGAAGTCAGCCTTTTGATGTCATCAATACAGCAACTTATCAGATTGACGGAATTGATTTTAGTTTGACAGCTGATACAAGCGGTGCTAAAATTATCGACGGTTTTATTATTCATGTTGGTAACCCAAGCGATGCTACTCAAAGGATTAAAGAAGTTGTAATGGTCAAAGATGCCGGCAAAATAGTTGAAGGGAGCACCTACTGGGATGCTTCTTGCTTCATTAGCAGAAAAGGCGTGAATGTATTCGGAGCAAGCACCACTACCACCACCCGTCCTTGGTGGATATCTTCATTGTCAGCTGGTTCTATGAGTCTTCAGGCCATTAATACCGACAACAATGCTAATGAATATGATTATAATATAGAATTTACTGACACTGCAAATGCAAGTCAGTTCTATAC
>CAIWTC010000659.1 GCA_903915485.1 uncultured Ignavibacteriales bacterium
AGGAAGATTTGTCGGTATGCTGACAGATTCCAGAAGTTTTCTCTCATATCCCAGACATGAATATTTCCGCAGGATTCTTTGCGGTATATTGGGAAGGGAAATGAAATCCGGACTCATTCCTGATGACATTTCGTTGGTCAGTCCAATGGTTGAAAATATTTGTTATTATAACGCAAAAAATTATTTCAACTTTTAATAATTTTTTTATGAAACCAAGTATATTTTTTTAAAGTCAATAGACTGTCCCGAAGCAATTCAGGGCAGTCTTTCTTTGCTATTCTACCAATGTGGGAAAATACTCCCTAGCAAACATGAATATCAAGTATAAAAATTATAATATAACTAAAGCTTAAGATGATAAAAGACAAAAAAGTAACCGTTGTAATGCCGGCTTATAATGCAGCAAAAACATTGCTTGCCACATATAATGAAATCCCTATGGACATAGTTGATGAGATTATTTTGGTAGATGATGCAAGTAAGGATGAAACTTCCAAAATAGCCAAAGAGTTAGGTATAAAAACTGTCACTCACGAAAATAATAAAGGATATGGCGGAAATCAAAAAACATGTTATTCTACTGCGTTAAGCGTTAATTCAGATATCATAATTATGCTTCACCCCGATTATCAATACACTCCAAAATTAATTGGTGCGATGTCACATTTATTGGCGAGCGGGGAGTTTGATGTAGTGCTTGGTTCCAGAATATTAGGCGGAGGCGCGCTCAAAGGCGGAATGCCGCTTTACAAGTATTTCTTTAATAGATGCCTTACACTTATGCAGAACATCCTAATGGGCGCAAAACTTTCCGAATATCATACAGGTTACCGTGCTTATAACCGCAATGTTTTGGATACAATTCCATGGCAGAAAAATTCAGATGATTTTGTATTCGATAACCATTTTCTTTCGCAGGTTATTTATTATGGATTTAAAGTAGGGGAGATAACTTGTCCGACAAAATATTTTGATGATGCATCATCAATTAATTTTAGTCGAAGCTTAAAATATGGTTTTGGGTGTATAGGAACTGCAATTCTGTTTAGGTTATCAAAGTGGGGAATTGTAAAATCAGAATTGTTTAAGTAGAAATTCTGCTTAAGTTATCAAGCAGAATATACTTTTAGAGTTTACTCTGCTTGAACTAAAATAGTTAAATATTATTTAGTTGACTAATCTGCGAATCGTTCTTTCTGAACACTTTTCATCAAATCAGAATGAATCATCGATGCACATTTTCTGCCTTCTGCAATTGCCCAAACAACCAATGATTGTCCTCGCCTCGCATCACCGCAACTGTATACTTTATTTAATGTTGTTCTGTATTCTGGTTCGCCGTTAACTTGTGGTGTTTTGATATTCCCACGCTTGTCGAGTTCTAGTCCAAGTTTCTCCATTTCGGTGATGAGTTTCGTTTTTGCAGGCGACACAAATCCCATTGCAAGCAAGACAATATCGGCATCTATTTCAAAATTAGAACCTTCGATTTCCTTGATTTTGCCATCAACAATTTCAATTTTGCAGCAGTTCATCTTAGAAAGTTCGTCTCTACTATTCCCGATGAATGCTTTCGTGTTTGTCGACCATACTCTCTCTACACCTTCTTCATGAGATGATCCTGTCCTTAGCTTGTTCGGCCAGAAAGGCCATGGAGTAGCAGCAGATCTTTCTACTGGCGGAATAGGAAATAACTCAATTTGTGTAACTGATTTAGCGCCTTGACGATTTGCAGTCCCAACACAGTCAGCGCCAGTATCTCCGCCGCCGAGTACAACTACTTTTCTTCCCCTTGCATTAACAAATAGCTCGCGCTGAGCACCAGAATTAACGCGGTTTTGGTCAATTAAATATTCCATTGCAAAATAAACTCCGCGGAGTTCTCTTCCTGGAATTGGCAAATCTCGTGGCTGCTCTGAGCCAACTGCCAGCACAACCGCATCAAACTTTGCCAATAAATCCTCAACAGAAATATTCTCGCCAACATTCGTTTCGGTTACAAATTTCACACCCTCACGGGACATCTGCTTTACGCGTCTATCAATTAAGCCCTTATCTAATTTAAAATCTGGAATACCATATCTAAGCAGTCCTCCAATTCTTTCATTCTTCTCGAATACCGTTACTGAATGCCCGTATCTTGCAAGTTGCTGTGCATTGGCTAATCCGGCAGGGCCTGAACCAATCACCGCAACAGTCTTTCCTGTTTTTTTCGCTGCGGTTCTTGGAGTAATCCAACCTTCAAAGATTGCTTTGTCAACGATTGTTCTTTCAATTCCTTTTATAGAAACCGCAGGTTCATTTATGCCTAACACGCATGCGCTTTCGCAAGGTGCCGGACACAAGCGCCCTGTAAATTCAGGAAAGTTATTTGTTGAGTGAAGATTATCAAGAGCTTCTTTCCATCGCCCGTTATAAATTAAGTCATTCCACTCAGGGATATTGTTTTGAATGGGGCATCCTGTTTCACCGTGACAAAAAGGGACCCCGCAATCCATGCATCGGGCTGCCTGAATTTTAATCTTGTCACCATGATAAGGGTGCTCAAATTCTTTATGATTTGTTAACCTTGCTTCGACACTATCCTTGGGGGGATTTTCGCGATTATATTCTTTAAATCCTGTTACTTTACCCATAATTTATGCTACTGTTTCAATTTTTGAATTTTTTATTCTTTCCAACGCTGCTTTATATTCCGTGGGAAAAACTTTAATGAATTTTGCAGACTCTAATTCCCAGTTTTTGATCAGATATTCTGCTGGTTTTGAATTCGTATATGCTGCATGCTTCTTTAGCAAGTCTAATACTAAGGTTTTGTCGTTTTCATCTTCCAGGTATGAAATTTCTACCATACCCTTATTTACTTTTTTATCGAAGATGGAATCTTTGTCGTAAACAAAAGCAATTCCGCCTGACATTCCTGCACCAAAATTTCTTCCTGTGCTTCCGATTACCAGAACGACACCGCCGGTCATATACTCGCAGCAGTGGTCTCCCACGCCTTCTACGACTGCAGTTGCGCCGCTATTTCGGACCGCGAATCTTTCGCCGGCAACCCCATTGAAGAATGCGCTGCCGCCTGTTGCACCGTAAAGACAAGTGTTGCCGGAAATGATATTATCATCAGTTGGATAAGAGGTGTTCGTTGGGACCCTTACTATTATTTTCCCACCTGACAATCCTTTTCCGACATAGTCGTTCGCTTCCCCGCAGAGATTAAGAGTTATTCCTTTTGCAAGGAATGCACCTAAACTTTGTCCGGCGATGCCTTCAAGTTCGAGTGTGATAGTATCATCAGGGAGCCCTTCATCGCCATAGCGCATCGCTATTTCGCCGGAAAGCATTGTTCCAACGCTACGGTTAATGTTTTTTATGGAAGACTCGATTAATACTTTCTTCTTCTTCTCGAGAGCGGGTTTAGCTTTTTTGATAAACTCGTTGTCAAGTTGTCCGGTTAATTCATGGTCCTGCTCTTTTGTTTTATGCAGGTCAGTTTTATAAAGCGGTTCCGGTTTATAGATAACTTTACTTAAGTCCAAACCACGGGCTTTAACATGAGTATAATCCCGTTTCTCAACTAATTTGTCAACGGCACCAACCATGTCAATAAATTTTCTGTAGCCGAGTTTGGCCATTAGTTCACGGACTTCTTCGGCAATCATAAACATGAAGTTAATTAGATATTCAGGCTTGCCTGTAAATTTCTTTCTGAGTTCAGGGTCTTGGGTCGCAACTCCAACGGGGCATGTGTTCAAATGACACTTCCTCATCATGATGCATCCTTGAGTGACGAGGGGAGCGGTTGCAAAACCAAACTCTTCAGCACCGAGTAAAGCGCCTATGACTACATCACGACCTGTTTTCAACTGACCATCTACTGCAAGGAAAACTCTATCTCTAAGTCCGTTGAGGACTAAAGTCTGATGTGCTTCGCTCAAGCCAATTTCCCATGGAGTGCCGGCGTATTGAATTGAAGAGATTGGGCTAGCACCTGTGCCGCCGTCATGACCGCTAACTAAAATATGGTCTGCGTGAGCTTTTGCAACTCCAGCTGCAACCGTGCCTACGCCTGTTTCAGAAACAAGTTTTACACTTATTCTTGCTTTTGGGTTTATGTTCTTTAGGTCAAAAATTAATTGCTTTAAGTCTTCAATTGAATAAATATCATGATGCGGCGGAGGACTGATAAGCGTAACTCCCGGAGTTGAATATCTAGTCTTGCCGATTATGCTGTCGACTTTATATCCCGGTAACTGACCGCCTTCGCCTGGTTTTGCACCCTGAGCCATTTTGATTTGAAGTTCATCTGCGTTCACTAAATAATTAGCAGTTACTCCAAAACGACCTGATGCGACTTGCTTAATAGCCGAGCGTAAATTCTCTTTGCCTGGCAATACAATAAATCGTGAAGGGTCTTCGCCACCTTCGCCTGTATTAGACTTGCCGCCGATTTGATTCATTGCCGATGCGATGGAAGTATGTGTCTCCCAGGATATCGAACCGAAACTCATTGCACCTGTTGCAAATCTTTTGACAATTTCTTTAGCAGGTTCAACTTCATCAAGTGGGACAGGGTCTCCTGAAAAATCAAAATCAAGAAGACTTCTGAGCGTAACACGGCTTTTTTCCTGCTGATTAATTAGTTTTGTGTATTCTTTAAATTTTACAAAGTCATTATCTTTAGTACTCATTTGTAGATTTGAAATCGTCATTGGGTTCCACAAATGGTGCTCGCCGTCTCTTCTGAACTTATAAATTCCACCTGGGAGAAGACTATTCGGGTCTCTTAATTCACTGTATGCCATTGTATGCCGACGAACAGTTTCTTCTTCGAGCATTTCAAGTGACAGACCTTCTATCTGACTGGTCGTGCCTGTGAAGAAGTTATCAACGATTTCTTTGTCGAGTCCAAGTATCTCATAAATTTGAGCGCCTCTATAAGATGAAAGGGAACTAATACCAATCTTACTGAAAATCTTTAATAAACCTTTTGTAACTGCCTTGATAAAGTTTTTCTTTGCATGCTGATAGTCTGTGATGCCGGGGAGGTATCCTTCTTTTGACAAGCTTGAAAGCGTTTCAAATACCAAGTATGGATTAACGGCAGTTGCACCATATCCATATAAAAGTGCGAAGTGAGAAACTTCGCGGGGTTCACCGCTTTCCAATATAATGGAAGTACGGGTTCGCAAACCTTCCTTTAGAAGTGCCTGGTGAACTCCGGAGAGCGCTAACAGGCAGGGGACAGGCGCATAGCGTTCACTTATACCTCTATCTGAAAGTATCAACAATGTATAGCCGCGTTTGACCGCATTGACAGCTTCCTGACAAATCTGCTCAAGTTTGGTTCGCATGTCTCTTTTCTTATCTGCCTTAAATAAAATTGAGATTGTGTGTGCTTTGAAAAACCCTTTTGAAATATTTCTTATTTTTTCAATTTCAGTATTTGAAATAACGGGGTTATTAATTCTTAAACAATGTGCATGCTGAGGAGTTTCATCCAACAAGTTTTGTTCTGGACCAACATATGTAATAATGTCCATCACTAACTCTTCGCGGATAGGGTCAATCGGAGGATTGGTCACTTGTGCAAATAGCTGTTTGAAATACCTGAATAGCAACTGAGGTTTTTCAGAAAGCACGGCAAGTGGAATATCAGTTCCCATAGAACCGATCGCCTCTTCTCCATTAAGAGCCATAGGTGCAAGTACAGTGAAGATATCTTCTTTGGAATATCCGAATATCTTTTGCTTTTCAAAAACATTCTGATGTTTTACTGTGTGAACAAAAACAGGTTCAGGCAGTTCTTCAAGCTTAACAAGATTTTCTTTTATCCAAGTGCCGTAGGGCTGTCTTCTTACAATCTGCCCTTTTATTTCATCGTCAGATACAATTTTTTGTTTTGATATATCTACCAGAAACATGTTGCCCGGTTGAAGTTTGCCTTTGCTCTTAATGTTTTCAATAGGAACATCAAGTACACCTGCTTCGGAAGCAAGGATAACTAGGTCATCTTTTGTTATGATGTATCTTGCAGGCCGTAAACCGTTTCTGTCGAGGGTGGCACCGATTAAATTACCGTCAGTAAAACCAATTGCTGCGGGGCCGTCCCATGGTTCCATTAGCATATTGTGGTATTGATAGAATGCTTTTTTATCATCATCCATCAGTGTATGGTTAGCATATGCCTCGGGGATCATCATCATCATTGCATGAGGCAGACTTCTTCCGCTCATTACTAATAATTCAAGTACTGAATCAAAAGTAGCAGAGTCGCTTTGTCCATCCATAATAATAGGAAGCATTCGCTTAAGGTCTTTCCCATAGTAAGGGGAGTCCATGACTGCTTCTTTAGTACGCATCCAGTTCTTGTTTCCCTGCAGAGTATTGATTTCACCGTTATGAGCAATCATTCTAAATGGATGTGCTAAGTCCCAGGTTGGAAATGTATTTGTTGAAAATCTTAAATGCACGAGTGCGAGTGCCGACTTCATATCAGGGTCGTTGAGGTCTGCATAGTAATCAGTCATCTGCGCAGCTAAAAGCATTCCTTTATAAATAATAGTCTTCGATGAAAAGGAAGGTACATAGTATAAACTTCTATCAAGTTTCAGTTCAACACGGATGCGATGATCGATTACTCTACGAATAAGATAAAGTTTTCTTTCGAACTCATCCTGGTCTTTAATGTTTTCGCCTATCCCGACAAAGCATTGGCGGATAAAAGGTTGAGTCTGTTTCGCGCCGTGTCCAAGTACTGCAGGGTTAACAGGCACATTTCTCCACCCGAGAAACTTCTGCTCTTCGTCGAGAACAATCTTCTCAATTATGTGTTCGCATGACCTTCGTTGAATGGCATTTTGCGGAAGAAAAATAAATCCGACTGCATATTTCCCGTATGCAGGAAGAACTACTTTAACCTCTGTTGCTGCTTTCCGCATAAATTCATCGGGCATCTGAATAAGTATTCCGCCGCCGTCGCCAGTATTAGGATCAGCGCCAACAGCACCGCGATGCTCGATATTTTTCATTAATTCGAGGCCTTTTGCAACAATATCGCGTGATTTAACACCTTTGATATTAACAATGAAGCCTACACCGCAGGCATCTTTTTCAGTGGAAGGGTTATATAGCCCTAACTCACTTGCATTTTTGATTTTCTGAAAATCAATCATAATTTCATTATAAGGTTACATTAAATAAGAAAAAATTCAATAAAAGTTAATTAATTTAGGAATTTACTGATTTATTAAACATAAATTTAATAAAAAACACTAAAAATGCAAGTTTAATAAATAAATAGATAAATTAATTGACAAATATACAAAATATTTTCATTAAAATGTATAATCATGCATTAATGGAGTGAGGCTGGATAAGCAAAAATAAATGGGTAGATTATGCCTAAAAATAAATCACAAATGATTATAAAATAAAAAAGCCGATACATTTTTGTGTATCGGCTTGGAGTAAATTCTTAAATAAGAATTACCATCTACGGTTTCCACCGCCGCCTTGGCTGCTGCTGCCGCCACCGCTGCGATTAGGTCTTCCGCCTCTTGCTCCGCCCGGTCCACCTCTTTTGTCGGTTTTAGGACGAGCTTCACTAACGGTGATTCTTTTTCCGCTAAGTTCTTTCATGTTTAATCCTTCGATAGCTGCCTGTGCTTCTGCATTTGCACCCATCTCGACAAAACCGAATCCTTTAGATTCACCGCTAAACATATCGCGGATAATCTTTACACTTGAAACATTTCCAAATGCATTAAATTCAGTAGTTAATTCGCTGTCAGTTACTTCTTTTGCAAGATTTCCAACAAAAATATTCATAATAGCTCCAATAAAAAATAATTAAATAAAGGCAATTAAAAAAGATGATTAGTTGCCCGAACGGCTAGTTGGATGGCTATCAAAATTTTTGCCTGTGGTACGAATAAACCGCTTTAAAATATAAAGAGAATTATTCATTTAAAAAGATAGTGTTAATTATTGGATAAATCAAAACAATTATTGAAGTATTTGGGGGCAAATTTCCGTATCATTTTGAGCAAAGTTCAGTAAGGACACCAAAAGTTGACTTCGGATGAAGGAAGGCTATGTCCAGATTTTCAGCCCCTTTACGAGGTTGAGCATCTATTAATTGAATTCCTTTTTCCTTCAGTTCATCCAAACTGTTTTGAAGTTCGGATGCTGCAAACGCAATGTGATGAACTCCGGCGCCTTTCTTTTCGATGAACTTTGCTATAGGGCCTTCCGGGGAGGTTGATTCCAACAGTTCCAATTTTGTCTGCCCTACCATAAAGAATGCAGTTCTTACCTTCTGGTCAGGAACCTCCTCGGTCTTGTAACAGGTGAGTCCTAAAATATTCTCATAATAATTAATTGATTCTTCAAGATTCGTTACGGCAATACCAATATGTTCAATGTGTGAGATATTCATAAATCATTCCTTCAATTAAATAGAAACCGTTTCTTTATATTCTCCAAACACTTCTCTCAAGGTGTTGCAGATTTCACCGACGCTTGCATATACTTTAACCGCATCAAGAATTAGCGGCATTAAGTTTGCCTCGCCTTGTGCCGCAGTTTTTAATACAGCAAGTTTTTGCAAAACTTCATCATTGCTTCTTTCTGCCTTGACTTGTTTCAAAAATTTAATCTGTTCGGTCTGTACTCTCATATCAATTTTTAGAAGATTTGTTGGAGGCGGTTCTTCCAGTGTGAATTTATTAACCCCGACTACAATCCGCTTTTTACTGTCAACATCTTTTTCGTATTGATATGCTGCTTTCTGAATTTCACCTTGCTGGAAACAGTTTTCGATAGCCTGGGCAGCGCCGCCTTGAGCATCTATTTTAGCGATATATTCTTCGGCATCTCTTTCTATCTGGTCGGTCATTGATTCTACATAATAACTTCCGCCGAGTGGGTCGATTGTATTAGTAACTCCGCTTTCGTTTGCAACTATCTGCTGAGTTCGTAATGCAATTCTTACTGCTGCTTCGGTTGGCAATGCTAACGCTTCATCTTTGGAATTAGTGTGAAGGCTTTGAGTTCCGCCAAGCACCGCTGCCAAAGTTTGGATAGTTACTCTAACAATATTATTATCTACTTGCTGGGCTGTCAGTGTTGAACCGGCAGTTTGTGTGTGGAATCGAAGCATCCATGAGCGCGGGTCTTTAGCTTTGAATCTTTCGCGCATAATCTTCGCCCAAAGTCTTCTTGCAGCTCGGTACTTTGCAACCTCTTCAAGTAAATCATTATGAGCATTGAAAAAGAATGAAAGTCTGCCGGCAAATTTATCAACATCAAGTCCTGCTTTTTGTGCTGCTTCTACATAAGCAATTCCATCTGCAAGTGTAAAACCGACTTCCTGTGCAGCGGTTGAACCTGCCTCGC
>CAIWTC010000660.1 GCA_903915485.1 uncultured Ignavibacteriales bacterium
TATTGCTTTTTTTTTGAATTAGCGGTTATTGTAGATGTTTGTATTTCACATAATCATCAGTATTTACTAATTCTAGCAAAAAGCCGTCTAATTAAGTGAAAGCAAGGACAAATATATGCTTGTTCTTTAAATTAATAAACCAAAAATGCTTTAGGAGATACTCCCAACTCTACTTTTGAAGGTTTATTTTCTGTCATAAGTTTCAAATATTTTTATGTTTTTCGCACATTTTTGCCAATATAATAGATATATTTGTATCATAAATTATTTATTCAAAAATGAAACAAATATGACTAACAGTCCTGAATTTTTGTATATCCTACTGGGCATTTGTTTTTTGGTTATGCTCTTTCTAATTTATTTAGTTTCTAAAGGAAAATTTTCCAAGAAACAAAAGAATGCTCCTCCCAATCACCGCCCAAACCCTAATAGAGACAGGGTTCGTTCAACTGAACCTCTCAACAATCCTTCAACAAATTCTTCCGAGGCTAAGTTACGAAATGAAATTTCACAGTTAAAAGAAACAATAAAGAATTTGAGAGATGAAAACTCTGTATTAAAAATGCAGAAGAATTCTCAAAAAAATCAGATAGAAGTTCTTAAAAAACATAATGTGTCACTTCAGGATGTTAATGTCAGCCTAAGTTCACAGCGAGATAAATTAACCAAAAGCAAAGACCAACTTGAAGAACTCCAACGCAAAAAAGAAGACTTATTTGCAATGGCAGTTCATGACATTAAGAACCCTGCCGGTGCAATCAAGGGATATGTTGATTTACTTCGGTCTTATGATTTAAATGCGGTTGAGCAGCAGGAAATAATGAGCCACCTTGTTTTAACTTCTTCGCGAATCATAGAAATAGCCCAATCAATTTCCGTAATAATGACCGAACCAGACCCTTCCGGTGGTTTGAAACTCAATCGTTCATCTATTAAAACTTTAATCGACCATGTCGTAAACAGAAATAACAACTACGCTGAAGGCAAAGGCATAAAAATTGTCAACTCATCATCACCTGATACACCTGACATTCTCATTGATGAAAATAAACTTGATGAAGCTCTTGACAACCTTATAAACAACGCAATTAAATTCGGTTATAAAGATACTCTGGTTCAAGTTCGTTCATATTTTAATAGTACTTATGTACTTGTTGAGGTTTCAGATAACGGCATCGGAATCAGTAAAGACGATTTATCAATGGCCTTCAATAAAGGCCAAAGACTCTCCTCTATGCCTACAGGAGGAGAAACCAGTTCCGGACTTGGACTATGGATTGTTAAGACCATAGTTGAGGACCACGGTGGAAAAATTTCAGTTGAAAGCAAATTAGGAGCGGGCACTAAATTTACAATTCAGTTGCCTATTAAAGTGTAACTGTAATAATTTAATTCGCATTAAGGAGTGGTGATGTGGTATGAAAAGGTTACTAATATTTATTAGTATAGTTTTTATTTTTGGGCTAAGTACTTTTGCCCAAGAAAAAGAACTTGTAAAGATTAATCAAATGGTTTCTGCAGGGAAAACCGAAGAAGCCTATTCATTTGCCGAAGATATTTATACTGACGGCAGAAGCGAAGCTAAAGTGCGGATTCAACTTAAAAGAATCATGCTTTACTTAAAACCTAATTTTGTATCAGACCGGTTAATGGGTTTTTGCGGATGGAACAGAAAACAATTATTTGAACAGGGCGAATATGACTTTACTCTTCTCGCCATGTACAAGAGTCACCAATATTTAACTCTCGACTCGATATTATCCGCGAGTTCTAATTCAAAAATCGACATTAAACTATCGTTTAGTATTTTAGACTTATACGACTCTCAACTTGATTCCAACAGATATAGTGCAATTGTAAAATTTTATTCTGAAAGATTACCTTCTGCCTATTCATCAATAACATTTCTGAGAATGTCTAAATACGATGAGTCTGCTTTCGAAATATTAACAAAGTTTCTTGCAACAAATAAAGACGAAATCTCACCCGGACTAAAAACAAGTCTGAATAACTGGGCTTTTAATCATACTCAGTGGGTTAAACTTCTAGGCGTCCTCGCATCTTATAAAATCTACGACGAAGGCTTTGTCCTCCAGAAAAAAACTTTACTGTTTAACAGACTTTTAAATTCAATTAAAAATATAGATACTGTTTCTATCGGTGCTTATTATGAGTATAAGTATATAAATTCTTTCCTGGCAAATAAAGCATTTATCGATTCATTGAGTTTCATGGCGCAAAACATTCTCACCATGAAAGATACAGCCCGAATTAATCTTTTAAATAAATATAAATACATAGACCTCATTCGAGAAAGGGCTGATTTCCAGTCCGGGATTTCTAAACTTACCCTCGATTATTTCAGCGCCCAGGATTTCAGTAGTTTAGATTATTTCATCAAGAATGGTTTCTTTAACCCACCTATTGATTCGCTTTTGGCGATATACACTCGTAACAATTTTTCAAGCAAAGAAGCGTTTCAGTTTCTGAAGTCTTACTCACTTACAACGAAGAATATATCTCCCTCTTCTCGTTATAATTTAGCGAAGTTATACATAAAAGATGATGAAACCGCAGCAAATGAACAATTACAAGAACTATTAAAAGTTCCTGATGAAATATTAAAAACCAAACATGTTAATTATTTTTACCGAGAGATAGCCTTTTCTGTTCTGCAGAAGTTTGTTCAAGCAAGATCAAACTTAACCGTGTTTTTAGGTGCTGCGCAAGATGATGATATTAAATTTGCCGAAAATGAGCTAAAGTGGTGGAACAACTCAAATATTAATTCAAAATCAAAACTATTTATTGTTACTCAGTTGAAAA
>CAIWTC010000661.1 GCA_903915485.1 uncultured Ignavibacteriales bacterium
ATAATGCAAATTTAATAAAAAATTTCCGAAAAACATTGCTAAACCACATATATTTCCATTCATCTAAACCTATGAAATGCATTTCGTGTATATGCATAAAATCAAAATACTTCAAAATTTATTGCGTTGATTCCAAGGCTCAATCGTAAAAAATATTATGTATTAGATAACTAAATAACTTGCCGGTCTCTTAAGCTTCGAATATAATTTTGCGGGAGACGGGAACAACTTTATTCTTATAGTAAATCAACAACCTTTAATTTTAGTCGAAACTTGAGGCTGAAATCAGCTAAAAATAGTTTATAATGTTTACTTTAATAAAAAAATATGTTATAATTAGATTCCATAAAGGGAGATTTTTCTGCCCTGCTATTATTCCGGATTGAAAATCCGCAAAGGATTCAAATTTTAAGCTAATTGATAATATAATTATTCAGATGCTACATATTTCAATCAAAAATAGAAACTTTCAGTAATGAGGTCAGGAATCAATATATCTGCATTCTTGTCTGATTTCAATATTATTTGTATTAATACAAATAACTGCCATCCTTTAATACCTGCAATAAAAACCATATAGGACATAATATGAAATGCTTATCCTGCAATAAAGAAAACCCCGATAATTTAAAATTTTGCAACAATTGCGGCGCCCCTTTTTCAGGCGATATGAAACGCTGCGAAAACGGTCATAACTTCGGAAGTCATGAGCCATATTGTCCTTACTGTCCGCCCCCGGGAGATGCCCCCACGCAGATGGCAAATATCGGTACACCGCTTGGCGATATGAATGATAGAACAGTTATTGATGCGGCAGCACCTCAATTAGCAGGTTCGCCATCGGCAGGGATGAATGATAAAACTGTCATCACCGGAGGAAAGCCGGTAATCTCTGCTCAAAGTAATGTCGGCGGCAGGATAAGCAATAGAAGGCTTGTCGGCTGGCTGGTTACTTATGATATTTCAGAATTTGGAACTGATTACAGAATTTATGAGGGCCGCACCAAGATTGGCAGAAACTCAGATAATGATATTGTACTTAACCACACAGGTGTTTCCGATAAGCACGCACTGCTGCTGTACCGCGACGGCAAATTCATCATCGATGATGAACTTTCGACAAACGGAACTTATGTAAATCATAAATCAATAGATGAAAAAACTCAGCTTGTTAACGATGACGTAATAGGAATCGGGACAATATCACTTAAGCTAAAAGTTATTTAATTGAAGGGTCATCAAATGAAAAGATATTTTATCCTCATTTTTGTTTTATTTGCAGTTACGATGTATTCGCAAAACTTCAGTGTACGGCACATCAAAACAAAAAGTGACTCGGTTATTGTTTCAGCCGTGCAGATTTACGACAACAGCTATGAGCCTGTGCTTGGATTGAAAGATTCCTGTTTTTCGGTAAGTATTGACACTGCAATTATAAGGAGACTTTCAGCCACGACATACAAAGAAGCCGGTATTCCTATAGATGTTATGCTTTGCGTTGATATTTCAAGTTCAATGAAGGGTACGCCGCTTGCAACGATGAAAAATGCAATTAATAAATTCATCGATGAACTAAGAACAGATGACCGCCTTGCAATTATCGGGTTTGAAAATTCCGCAACTCTCATTACTGATTTTTCTTCCGACAAAAGTTATTTGAGGGATAAAGTAAAATCACTCAATGCATCAGGGAATCAAACTGCATTGTTCTATGGTACATCAAAAGGTTTAGACGGCTTAATCAGTAAGAAGGAACAGAACGGAAAAATCCTTATGCTTATTGGCGATGGTAAGGATGAAGACCCCTCAAACTCTTATAAAGAAGATGATATTATCAAGAAAGCAAAAGATGAAGGTATTCCGATTTTCACCATAGGCTATTCAAAGATTGATAAATCATACTTGCGGGTGCTTGAGAATATGTCAGAAAAAACCGGCGGACGGTTTTACAATTCTCCAAATGATGCCGACCTGGAAAAGCAATATAAAAAATTGTTCAGACAGATAACAAATATCTATTTGATTAAACACTACTCGCCCTTAAAGGGGGATGAGAAGGAGCACAACATCACTATTGCGGTTAAATATTTAAATGCTGTTCGTCCTGTTACCGCAAAGTTTATTCTTTCGGGTCAAACAAAATATATGGCTCCGGACAATTCGGTAGGTGGACCTAATCCAATTAATTATCTCTTAATTGGCGGGATAATATTAACTGTATTAATTATAGGCGGTGTAATATTCTTTTTCTATAAAAACTCCAAAAAGAAGCAGGCTGAGTTTCAACGTAAACTTCAGGAAGAGCAAATCCTTGCTGCACAAAAATTAGAAGAAGAGCGGAAAAAGCGCGAAGACGCAGAAAGAAAAATTGAAGAAGCCAATGCTGCCATGAATGCCCCTCCGCAGCCTAATCAAGGACATTTCCCAGGGGTAAAATATGACCCGACAGTTATGGACCCGGGCGGAAGAAATGACAGAACTCAAATTATTAAACAAGACAGCGGTTCATCCTCAGATAAACTTGTTCTCGATTTCCTGATGGGACCTTTGAGCGGACAAAAGATTACAGTTGCTTCAAGCGGTGTAACTATCGGCAGAAAGCAGGGAAATTCATTACCGATTTCTGATGAAACTCTTTCAGGTCAGCATGCGCAAATTTATTTCAGCAACGGTTACTTTTTTATCAAAAATTTGAGTCAGTCAAATGGCACATACTTAAATGGTTCACTTATTTCAAGTGAAGTGCCTCTTAAGAAAGGGGATGTGTTTAAGTTTGGTAAATCTGAAGGGACAATTATTTAATGAAACAGAGCAAGACTTCAATTGAGGTGGCAAACATTTCCGATGTCGGCAAAGTCCGTCAAAAGAATGAAGACTACTTTGGTCACTTCACGGGTGGGTATGGCGAGTTAATCATCGTCAGCGACGGAATGGGAGGCAATAAAGGCGGATTCGTTGCTTCACGCGTTACTGTTGATGTAGTGAAAAAACATTTCGATAGTCTCTCGGAAACATTTAACGAAAAAAATGAGTTAGCTCAATGCCTGATTAATGCAGATAAGGAATTAAAGCGTCAAGCTGATGAAGACGTAGAACTAAAAGAAATGGGCGCAACTGCTGTAATCGTTTTAATCAGAAACGGAATGGCATACCTTGCACACATTGGGGACAGCAGAATATATCTCATCAGGAATAAATCAATTCATCAATTAACAAAAGACCACAGTCTTGTTCAGCAGTTAGTTGATGCAAAAATACTTACAGAAGAAGGTGCAAAAACTCACCCTAAGAGAAACGTAATTACCCGCTCGCTCGGTGCTGATGGCAACTCTGAACCGGAAACACAGGAGCCTATTGCATTATTCAAAGACGATAAATTTATTTTATGCTCAGACGGATTGACCTCCTACATCGAAGGCGAAGAACTAAAGAATGTGGTTGAAGAAAATCCGCTTCAGCAGGCATGCGGTAAGCTTATTAATATTGCCAATGAACGCGGCGGAAGAGATAATATCACAGTTCAAATAGTTAAAGTAACCAAAGGCAAAAAACAACCTATAAAAATCCCTTACAATATGAAGAAGTATGCGCTGCCCGCAGCAGGTACTTTTTTAGTTATTTGCTTGATGATTACCGCGTATGTTTTCCGGGCAAATATTTTTCCTGCAGGTTCAGCCAAAGCAGGTGATGCTAAGTCTGCAGCTGATACGCTTAAAAAAGTCTTTACTGCAGAAATGATTAAACCTGAAGAGCTTAGTAAAATTGGTGTTGAAATAGATTCGCTTTTATTTGCTAAAAATAGAT
>CAIWTC010000662.1 GCA_903915485.1 uncultured Ignavibacteriales bacterium
ACTGTTTGATGTAAAACAGATACGCATCGTTGGGCTTGTTGCTTTTGGAACAGGAATTATTCAGGCAGTTACGATATTTGTTCCCGAGATGGCTGTTAATGTTTTTGGCGTTTCTACTTCTCAGGCCAGTTTTATGCTGATTCCATTTGTATTGGCAATAGCAGTTGGTTCGCCTATTGCAGGTCGTATGATTGATAAAATAGGCTCACGTGCCATTGTAATGACAGGGTTGTTGCTGGCGGCTACAGGATTGCTTTTTTTCTATTTCAATTCGGCCTCAAGGTTTAACTTTTATACAGCAGGGATATTTATGGGTTTAGGATCGGCTATGCTTCAGGGATCTGCATTAAGGTATATAATGCTTAATGAAGTTCAACCGGCTGAGCGAGCTCTTGGACAAGGGATTATCACTTTGTTTACCAGCACCGGGCAGATGACAGGTGCAACCCTTATTGGTATTATTGTTGCTTCATTTTCATCGAAACTAGCAGGATATTCACAAAGTTTTATGATTATAGCCGGTATAGCTCTCCTGGTAATGGTAGTCAGCTATCGCTTGAAAAGCAGGAGCGAAGAATTGGCAAGTGCTTCAGCTACTGCAGAATAACATCCTGTAATTCAAAAAAAAAGCTGCCTCCTGAGAAGCAGCTTTTTTTTTGTTTCAAAATGTTGACTAAAAAATGTAGCGGATACCAATCTGTCCTCTCCAACGTGAACTCAGGTCGGAGGCGGAGTAAGGATTACCGTTAACTAAGCCACCACCAGTGTAAGTGAACTTAGGCTTATTGGTAAAATTAGGTGCTGAGGATGTGCCCAGATTTTCAAGTCCTGTGTAATTTATCAGGTTGGATTGCAGGTTTGATGCATAATATTGACGGCCCCAATCGCTGTTAAATAAATTGCCAAGGTTCAACAGGTCGAATGAAATCTGAAGTTTATTCGTAATTGTTCCAGTTTTCAACTTAAACTCCTGCATGAGCCTTAAATCAAAGTTATGCTGGAATGGTAATCTTGCTCCGTTACGTTCAGCATATTCTCCACGATGTTCTTTCAGGTAATCATCACCTGCCAGGTATGCATCTAATGCAGTCCATTGCTCTTCAGGAGAGTGGGTGATTGTGTTGCCGTCAGCATCTTTGGTGGTATATGAAACCAGGTTGATGTCTGCGCTGGTTTTTGGAATGAATACCAGATCGTTTACGGATCCGTCATAGTTCATATCACCGTTGTAGATGTATGATAAGGGTTGTCCTGACTGGCCATTATAATACAAGGAAATATGTGTTGACATTGATTTGTTCAGGTACTCTTTCTGGTACGATACAAATCCTATGAAACGTGAGCCCGGATCAAAATTGGATTTGGTAAGTTCAAGGTTATTGAGTCCGTTTACCTGATTTACATAACGCCAGTTTGAATAAGCCACACTTGAGGTTCCTGAATTGAGGTCATATGAATGTCCGTATGAGTATGCAACCGATGCATTGAGTCCGAAATCAAATAATTTCTGCAACTGCACGCTTACATTGTAAGAGTATCCTTTGTTTGTATTCTGCAGATAAATGATTTCTTCATAATTTGCATCAAGTCTGCTGGCAGAGTTATATCCTGATTTGGTAGGATCGTTGCTCGAAGTTGAATATCTCGGGCGTTTATCAACACCATCAAATACAAATGGGTGTGGAGCAAAGTTGCTTAAAGCATTTGCTGGATAATCTTGTCCTGATCCTATATTCATTATTTATTTATTATTTCTTCGAAAGTCAAGTCTGGCTTTCCAATA
>CAIWTC010000663.1 GCA_903915485.1 uncultured Ignavibacteriales bacterium
GAGGGTATTCATCAATCTGGTGCGGAATGCAATCGAATCATCTGCCTCAGAAATTGAATTAAGACTCATTGAGGATAGTAATGCATTCCTAATATTTGTCGCAAATAATGGTAACGCAATCCTAACGGGACTTGAGGAAAAAATCTTCGAAAACAATTATACATCAAAAAAAGACGGTATGGGGCTTGGTCTTTCAATGTCCAGAAGGATTATTGAAAGCGCGGGAGGAACTATCATCTTGAAAGAATCAACAACAGAGAAAACTACTTTTTTGATAACTTATCCAAGGGTAAAATAATGGGAGAAAACATAACATTCACTAATGCTCAAGCTTCAGCATTAGACTTTAGCAGACATATTGCACTGACAGCAAATGCCGGTTCGGGGAAAACTTTTGTTCTGACTCAACGCTTACTAAGTATTTTAGTCAACAGCAAAGATGAAAATATTTCATTAAAAAATATCGCTGCAATTACATTCACAAAAAAGGCCGCTGCTGAACTTTATTCTAAAATTGCAAAAGCACTTGATGAAAAAATAGATTCAGTCACCGATGAGGATGAGAAAAAGCGATTCGATGGTTACCGCAAATCCCTGCTCTCGGCACAGATAACTACAATTGACTCATTCTGCGGAAACATTGTCAGGGAGTTTCCCGTCGTTGCCAATGTTGACCCTGACTTCAGCATTTTGGATGAATATTCATCAAGTCAATTATTCGAGGATAGTTTAGCTAAATTCCATAAAGAGAATAAGGATGATGTAAAACTTCACTATGTTCTCAGAATTCTCAAAGGCGTAACAAACTTCGATGATGCGATGAATGAATTTCGCAAAAGCATTGAGAGCGTTGAAATAATCAAGCAAAACATTTATTCAGGAAGACTTGAAGAAATTTCAAGTAACCTTGCATCTATTCAAAAAGAATATCTCAACCACTATGCCGTTAAATTATTAAAAGACGGAATATTGTTACTTGAGCATATAAATAACTGTGCCCTGGCATTAAGTTCAACCAATAAGTATGCTGCGGTTGTAAAGGATAATATTAGTCGATTAAAAACACTTTCTGCAGACAATAATAATTTAGATGAGATTTTATTAATCATCAACGACATCCGCTCTTCAGCCTACACAATAAAATTTACGCCAGCAGATAAATACTATAAGAAAAAAGAGCAGTCCATAACAGAATCAGAATTTGCATTGCTTGATGAATTATTTACTGTAAGTGAAACACTCGCTAACTCCGCTGATATGTTTCCTGAACTTGCTAAGTTCGGCAAATACATTATGGATTTGAGCGAAAAAGTTTTTGAAATTTACACGACCAAGAAATATGAAAAAGGGTTCCTTGACTTTATCGATGTGGTGATGCTTACAAAGAAAATTTTAGCGACAGAGGATGCACAAAAAAAACTTGCTGAACGGTTTAAGTATATAATGATTGATGAGTTTCAGGACACCAATCAACTGCAGTACGATATATTCATGCCGATACTTGACCAATTAAAAAAAGGTAATTTATTTATCGTTGGCGACGAGAAGCAAAGTATCTACATGTTCCGTAATGCTGAACTTGAAGTATTTACTAAAACGAAAGCAGACATCCAGGCAGCAAGTGGGGAGAATGCATCCATTACTCTAAAAGAATCTTTCCGCATGGCTCCTGAACTTGGAATTTTCGTAAATAAGCTTTTTTCAAAATTATTTAGAAACCCGGCAGACAGCGGGAAAGACAAGAACTTGTTTAATGAATCAGAATATTCCGAAATAATCTATATAGAGAAAGAACTTAAAAAAGGAACCGTAACGGTTTTACTTTCCAATGAACCAAAGAGCGACAAAGAAGAAGATGTAGAGGCAAATGAAGGTAGTCCACTTTCCGAAGATGAACTTATTGCGCGGCAGATAGTCAAAATTAAAAATGAAATTAACTGCGCCTGGAAAGATATCGCAATTCTGTCCTTCTACGGTAAATCGTTTGAAGGCCTTCGTACTGTATTCCCCAAATATAAAATACCTTATCTGATTTATGGAGGGAAGGGATTTTATCAGTCACAGACAGTTATTGATTTAAACAGTTACCTCCTGTTTCTTAACGATACCACTAACGACATTGCTCTTGCAGCGCTTCTGCGTTCTCCATTTTATCTTCTTGATGACAATACCCTCTTAAACACTGCAAGCAGCGAGGGGATTACACTATATGACAAAATGAAAACTTATTCGTTAGAGAACGAAAAGATTGCCGGGATATATAAAACACTTTCCTCTCAAGTTGAGAAGGCCAAGTATTCTATGCCTTCGGTACTTCTGAGAACAATTTTGTCAGACACTTTTTTTCTTGGAATCATGTCGCAGCGTGCCGACAACGAACAGATTTTTGCCGATATCGAAAAAGTTGTGTCATATGCGATTGAAAGAGAGAGAAACGGATTTCAAAACTTTTATGACTTTTCCGAGTTTTTGAACAAGTCAATCACTAATGAGACCGATGAATCTCACTCCCCAATCTCTTTCTCAAGCGATGCAGTTCAGGTGATGACAGTTCATAAATCAAAAGGACTTCAATTCAAAGTCGTATTTGTTATTAATACAAATACTGCTTTCATTAAACAATCACTGAAGCAAGGAAGTGTTTACTGCAGCAAGAAATTTGGAATTATTTCAAAACTGCCCAATGACGGAAATTTCTTTGAAGAACACGCAATCCCTAAAATTTCATTCTTATATAATTCATTTGAGAACAGGAAACTTTCTGCCGAGAATAAAAGGTTAATGTATGTCGCGCTAACCAGAGCGGAAGAGCACATAGTTATATCAGGCACAATCTCAAAAGATTCTGCGAATGCAAATTCGATGCTTAATTATTTATCCGGTGTTTTTCCTGATATTCTTTCATCTGATGTTGATATTTCCGGCACCATCAAAGTATTAAAAACGAGCGACATCCAAAGTCCTCCTGAGGATATTAAGTTCCCAATAGTTATCAAAGTATTGAATGACATCGAAGAGCAAACACTCATCGACAGCGACGAGAAGAAAGAAATTCCAAACTACCATGTTTCAACCGGCGCGGTAGCAGAGGAGAAGGATGTCTTTTACATAAGCGCCTCTGTATATGTAAAGTACCTTCAATGCCCGATGCTGTATCATCTTTCAAACAACCTTAAGTTGGATAAGTTCTATGATGCACTCGACACCGGCAATACAGGTTCGGCATTATACGAGAAACGGGAACCGGCATCATTAGACAATATCAGCGATAGTAAGTCGCTAAGCTCCCTTAAATCGAGAATAAGCCGCAGCGAATTCCCCAAACTCCGCGGGACCATCATTCATAAACTTCTGGAAATTCTCCCGGAACCGGAGAGCGTGCAAACAACAATAGATTCATCATTCGGTGAGTATCAAAACTACGAGAACTTCGCAGAAATAAAAGATGAAGTTATACAATACTACCATAAATTTATCGCAACTGATTTATACTCTGCTCTTAAAGGTTCAGCGAACGCTTCCTCCGAGTATTTGGTATCGGCAGTAGTTAAAGACAAAATTTACTTACAGGGAATTATTGATAAGATACTCAAGACAGATGATGAAATTCAGATTTATGATTGGAAGTCTGATAAAGTTACTAATGCCAACCTTGAAGAGAAGTGCATTAATTATGAGCATCAGTTACTTTTCTACGCATACCTGGCGTCGAAACTATCTCCTGAAATTAAAAACATCTCGGCGAATTTGGTTTTTCTTAATGCAGACAATTACATCTACACAAAGAATTATTCTGAAGAAGATTTCAAGATTTTTGAAGACAGTTTAATTGAAATGTGCAAGTCAATTGACAGCAGAAATTATCCAAAGAATCTAACTAACTGTTCAAAATGCAGGTTTGCACAGAATGACGGTGCTTGCGTGGTGAAAGATTAGTTTAACTATTCAGGGAATTTCTCTCAAAGGAAATTTGAGTGCACCGGGATTAGTATATAGTTAAATAATTGTAATAGATTATTCTGTCCTGAATAAATCGATACGCCGGTTAGTGTGGCGGCCTTCATCAGTAGAATTGGTCGTTTTGGGTTTTGAAAAACTAAATCCTTTACTTGTAAGCCTTTCCGGCGCGATACCATGGTCAATAAACCATTTCAAAACTGTTTTTGCCCGGTTTTCTGAAAGCCGTTGATTGTATTTAAATGTTCCGCGGTTATCAGTGTGCCCTTGAATTTCAAAATGCATCTTATAATACTTCTTCAAAACAACTAAAGCAGAATCAAGAATATATATTGTTACAGGATCTAAGTCATATTTATCAAATTTAAATTTAACGCCCTCAAGAGTCCATGATTCATCCAATTTAATTACATCCTCGACCTCAGTCTTTTTAACAATCACTGCCGGCGCTTTGTTGACATCAGTTGGATTAGATGCAATCTCTAATGGTATTGGCTTTATATCCTTCGGCCTCATTTCAACTGCTTCCAGAACCAGATCCAGTTTATCAAAAATATCCCACTCATTGGCTATCTCAAAATCAACCCGCGCATTCGTATAGTTCATCCTTGCCACAAAATCAGGATTGATTCTAACATAATACTTTCCAAGCGGTATTTCGAGTATATTATAGAACCCGTCATAAGCTGAAACAGCATCCTTTATGACCGCACCCAATGAATCAATAAGTTCCACCCGCACTCCGGATATCGGTCTGGTAGAGCCTTGTTTTTTAAGAAAAACATGCCCCGATATTTCGGTAGTTACAATAACCGGAAAATCAGCGATGAAGGCTTTCCCGGGTCTTGGGACGAATTGCATTCCAAGAACTGTTGGAGTGAGTTGCGGGCTTTCCAGTGAAGCACGGGATATGGCTATCTCTACATATTGATTTTTAGGAATACCGCGCAGCAAACTTATTCCTTCATCATCAGTTGTGCCATACCAATTTCTGTCATTAATAAAAAAGCTTACATTGGGAACTCCTTTCTCCCCTTCATCCCAAATTTTATTGTTGTTCGCATCAATAAAGACAGCGGCAGATGCCAGTCCTAAAGTTGCATCACTATTCTCTGAAATAGACGGCGAGAATTCCCGCGGTTCAATTGCAGAACTTAGCGACAATGTTATTCCCACAGTTCCATATTGTTTGTTAGTGTAATTTGCGAACAATCCAAAAGTGAATAAGCCCAACCTGTTTTGCCAGTTTATTCCGGCAGAAGAATGCTTCAGAACAAATACAGAATTTACAGTTAAAGAAAACCTTGATCTATCTGATATATTCAACTCCGCCGTTAAGTCAGCGCTATAGAGATATTTTTTGGGAAGGATGCTCCATTGAGTGCTTCCGTATAATGAAATCGGATCAACTCTTAGATTGGTTCTGCATACATACATTACTCTGGGGTCAATCAAAGTTGAAACAGTGGGAGGCATTTTCCAAGTAATAAAATTTCCTAAACTCAGCCTGGCCACCTGCAGACTAAATGCAAGTCCGGACAAATCATATCGACTGCCATTATTATTTCTGAATCCTGTATAGCTTAATGTAAACGGAGAAATAAAGCCCTGCCCGAAAATATCAATATTATCAATGGCTGCGCTGTATTTATCTTTTATATCATTCTCTCTCAAGTTACCATTCGTCAAAAGATATTTAGGAGGGTGATTCAGTGATGAGTTAAATTGCATACCAAATAAATTGCTTTGCAATCCAATTTCATACGAAGTTTTTTTTGTTTGGAAATCATATGCCGCGCTGGGGTTTATCATCATCGAAGACATAAATGCACTAAAGCCAATACCGGCATAATGTCGTCTACCGTTATTTAGAGCAAGTGAAGAACCGGAAAAATTTACTGTGAACTGATTCGTAATTCCTAACTCAATTTTCCCATAACCACGCTTAACATTATATTGGTCAGCACCTGCCAGATAATAATACATACTTCCCGGGGGTAGCGCGTTGTCGCCTATATTATATTCCTGCTCCTCTTCCTCGGTCTCCCCGAGCGGTCCGTGAAATACCAACTTGAATTTATTGCTGCCAAAAAAAAGAGGGATTTCATTAAAGATGTATCTATTATCTTTATTCGATGGGCAAAATTCATACAATCTATCATCCCGGTAAAGTTCAACATCCCAACCTTCCCTGAGCATTCCCTCAAAAGTATGGTAGTTAAGAAAAAGCGGATGAGTTGTTGGGTGATTGCTTACAGTCAAACCGGTAGCAATACCGCCGGAAGGAAACAAAGTTGATGTCGGCATTGGAATATTGCCTAAAAGAAAAGAGGTTGCGCAAAGTGGTCCCAGTAACTCTGCATTAGGATCGACTCTTCCAAAGGCCATATCAATAGTATGTTTTTTCTGATCAGTATAATAATTGTAATTAACATAACCATTTAAATATCCCGCATCGGCAGTAAAAACTCCCCGATACACAGAAGATGCTTTACCGAATTTTTGTCCCTCGGTTCGACTCCAGTTGGTGGAAATTGAAATGTCAGAACTAAAAGGACTTAAAAATGTAAATGGGTGTGGCTGCTTATCATAAGTTGATAGATACCTCCATTGCTCTTTAGTTAGGTAAGTGCTTTTAACTTCCCGTTCCCATCTCCTCTGTATTGCAAGTTTTTTTTTAGGCTTAAGTATAAGGTTGGCATTACCTTTATCGAATTCAAACTTCCATTTAAACAAAGGTTCCAGAAATGATAGTCTCACATAAATATCATCTGTGTGTACTTCCACCGCCCCGGAATCGATGACGGATTCCTCCATCCGGAATTTAACAATGTTCTGACTGACATTCAGATAAAAAACATCAGTTGTATCATCATAGAATCCGGAGGCAACTCCGCTTTCGGGATCGGCATATATGGGAAGTTCAAGCAGAGATAAAATAATTCCCATCGGCACAAGAGTGTCTTTATCGGATAAAAATATGGGAATGGCATTCGAGAGAACTTTTTTATCAACAACAAATGAGCATAGTAACAGCTCATCCTCAGAAC
Source organism: uncultured Ignavibacteriales bacterium (assembly GCA_903915485.1). Taxonomy (GTDB): domain Bacteria; phylum Bacteroidota; class Ignavibacteria; order Ignavibacteriales; family Ignavibacteriaceae; genus CAIYTF01. The sequence continues at coordinate 7,008 of CAIWTC010000663.1, forward strand.
GATTTATAATCTTGAATGACCTGTTGGCAGTTTCAACTCCGTACAGCGGGATTGCCCCTGCTTCACAGGATAGTATTAATATAATTATAAAAAGATATTTCATGAACTTATTCATAATTGCTTCAAATAGAATTTATCAGATAATAAAACAATAATGAACTAGCCTTACTATTCCAGTTTGAAAATGGTGTGTGTAAATTCCGGGTTAGTTTCGTCTTCTCCATCATAATATTTCAGCATGAAGTATCCATCACGAAAATTTATTGATGGCGGAGCAGTAATCTGAACACTGGCTTTTCTTGTACTGACCGGGGAATAGAGCACAAGGTTCTTAAGCGTTCCAATTTTTAACTCTTCACCTTTGTTAGGATAAAATTCCACTATCAGTTCACCATAGAGCGACCTGTTTCCCGTTCTTACTAACTCAAATTGAAGAGTGGTGTCGACAGCACTGGTTACCATCTTTACACCCCTAATCTCTGCTTTAACTTGGCAGTCATTACCGCGTGCAATTACAGGAATAGACACTCCAAAAACCGGAATCAAATTTATTCCAATTCCCTGAACTGCCTTCGAAGTATCCTGATCAAGAGCTTTAGACTTTGGAACTTTTAAAAATCGTAAATGGGACCTGAATTCACCGCTCAGCGAAGATAATGGTTTTATTAACTGCAGACGAACCATCTGAGATTTACCGGGCTCAATTACAATCTGCTTTGGTGAGAAACGAATAAGTGAATCAACGAAATACGCACCCGAATCCGGTTCAGTTACCTCCCGCAGATCACCGGAAGGCATCATTTTAAGATTTATAAACCCTATCCGGTAACTGTTAATTGTCTGACTTTTATTAAGTAAAATTATTTCAGCGGTCCGGGAATTATTTTTAAAGAGTACGCGGGTGGGGACTATAAATACTTCACTAATATCAAAAGAGGGCTGAACTGCTTTCAACTCTTGCGCCTGTATCTTAATTGAAGTTAATAAAATGATGATTAAAAATGCGGTGTGTAATAATCTGCGTTGATAAAACATAATAAACTCGTAAATGATAAAATCTGTTACAGTAAGATAGCAAGAAAACAGATAATTATTAATAATTAACTGTTACGGTAAAAGTACCGGTATAATTTCCTATTTCCTGAAATGTATCGACTACTAGTGTTGCCCCAATACGAACCTCAAGGTAACCCATTGAGTTTAAAGTCGGTCTTGCCGGACGGTCTTTAGTCCAAGTTTTTACCTCCATGGAAGCATTGTTATTGTTCGTAATATAAATGCTTGCCGTCGGAATAGTAAGGGCAAAAGAGGAATACGGAGTACCAAGTATTTTGAAAAATGAAGCGCCGTAATCACTAGGTATTAAAGTTACACCACCGGTGCTGCTTCGCGTACTTTCTGTTGAAATGGTAACTGTGCCCGGTGTTTTGGATGAAATTATCGTCCCAAATCTTAAATCATCAAGTTTGTCAATCGCTAACCGGTCAATAACCCTGCCTGTAGCATTAGCAAATTGAAGTACGGATTGCTGTGCATATGAGTACGGATACAGCAATATGACTAATATTAACACCGTTGAAAGTTTTATTTTTATCATTATGCTCCTCATCACGGATATGAAACGGTAACTGAAAATGATCCGGAATAAGCACCCCAAGCTTGATTGGCTTTAACATGAAGTGTCCCGCCTATATTCAACTGCATTATCCCTTGAGAAGGAATCTGCGCCTGACCCCTTGCCGGACTGCTGGTCCATTCATCAACCACCATCGACTGATCTCTTACAGATATATTTATCGGGGAAGAAGGAATTGTAAGAATAAAATTCGCATTGCTTTCACCCATAATAGTAAATGTTGCCGGACCAATATCACTATAAATCAGAATTACTCCGCCAACAGCAGTGCGACTACTATCGAATGGATTAATAACAACAGTACCGGGTGTCTCGGTTGAAATCATGGCACCAAAGCGGAGATCTGTAATTCTTGACAATGAGATTCCTCTAATGATAGTAGCACTTGCGTTACTATTCACTTGCGCGAAGACAGCCGCGTGCATACATAGGATATAGAAAAAAAACGCTAATATCCGGAATTTCATTTAAGATTTCATTTATATTTTAATAGTTTTATAAAAAATGAACAGGGTATTATTACCCTGTTCATTTTATCAAATAAAATATTAATAATTAACTGTAACTGAGAATTCGCCGGTATAGTATCCTGCAACCTGATTTGCACCAACTGCAAGTTTTCCACCTATTTCAAATGCTTTTGTTCCAGATCCAGGCATAGTATTAGCACCTGAAGTCATGCTGCAAGTCCAGTTACTAACAACCATTGAATTTGCACCATTCAAAATACTGATTGAGCTTGATGGAATTGTGAGTGAGTATGCATAGCTAGGTTCACCGGTTATAATAAAAGCTGCAGGTCCAAATTTTGTGTATGCATTTGATGAGGAATAAGCAATTCCTGTAACGCCGCCGGAGATGCTGCGTGAAGTAGCATAATCTGACTGAGCTGCAATTGTAACTGTTCCTGCAGTTGCTGAAGGAATAAGTGTACCGAATAAAAGATCGCCGCCGGTAAAGAATGTACCGTCTTTAGCACAGCTGATTCCTGTAAGGATTGTAGCTGAAGCGTTTGCATTAACTGTTGAACTCTGAGCGAAAACTGCACTGCTGATTAACAGTCCGATAACCATAGAAAAAAATAAATGTTTCATAATTGTCTCCAATAGGATTGTTTAAAAATATTCTGTGAAAAATTTCACGGTGAAACTTAAATATTTTATTTTCTTTACTTAACATATATTCGTTCAACTATAGAAAATTACGCCAAAGTAAGAATAGGTAAGCCGAACTAAAGAATTTACGATGTATGGTTTAGCGAAGAGATGAGATAATTTGCTGTTGCACAAATTATAGAGGCAGACAATATTTTAATCCGTTTATTTGAATCTATCATATATTCTATTTTTCAACTGATTTCTTATATGTAATATTTTCATCAGTGAAGAAATAGATTTTCAATAGATATATTTTTCAAATTACCGGGACACGAAGAAGATTAAATAGTTTCAAAACAAACAGGGCTATTTCTAGCCCTGTTCATCGCAATAATTAACTAATCAATAATTAACCGTAACCGCGAATTCGCCGACATAGTGTCCGGCAACCTGGCTTGCACCAACTGCAAGTTTAGCGCCAATATTGATTGATTGAGTTCCTGTTCCCGGCATTGAGTTAGCACCGGCATTCATACTGCAGGTCCAGTTACTAACAATCATTGAGTTTGAGCCGTTAACAATACTAATAGCGTTTGATGGAATAGTGAGCGAGTATGCATAACCGGGCTCTCCTGTTATTATAAAAGATACCGGACCAAATTTTGTGTATGCATTTGATGAATTATAGTCAACAGCTGTAACCCCGCCTGTAACTGTGCGGGAAGTTGAATATTCTGATTGTGCTGCAATAGTAACTGTTCCGGCTGTTGCAGAAGGAATTAACGTCCCAAACAAAAGATCACCGCCGGTAAAATTTGTAGCATCCTTAGTACAACTAATACCCGAAAGAATTGTTGCTGAGGCGTTAGCGCCTGCACTTGAACTCTGAGCAAATACTTCGCCCCCAATTAACAGTCCAATAACTAGTATAAATATTTTAAGTTTCATAATTAACTCTACTTTGTTCGATAATAAATATAGACAAGTGACGAATCCAAAGGATAAGGCACAAGTCATAGTTAAATTAATAATTCTCAGTAAACAAAAAGAACTATGGTTAAATTTAATAATTTTTGCGGAAAATCCATACAAGAACAAATGATAAATTTTCTTCTTCCCCCGTAGATTTGCAGGTTTTGAGGTTGAAAAAACGAACATCCGAATGAGAATTATGGCTATAATTGAGCAGGCATAATCAATTTTGCGTGAGTACTATTATTTAAGGATATAAAAAAGCGTGGAACGACATGCAGGGGGAACAAATATTTTCAGCGTTGAGAAACAAACAATAATAAATGAATGACCGAAAATACATTAGCTATTATTTGCTCATAATCACCTTTACTCACCCGGATATTTGTCTTGTAAGAACAAAACAGGGTCAAATATTAGCTAATATTCTATATTTTTTTTAACTGATTTCTCAAGAGGCGGGAATTAGACTGACTAATTATAAATGTTCTGTCGTGGTCGATTATACTAATTTTATAAGTATAATTAAACCATTTATCAATTTTTGCGACGTATATATTGTTTATTATTACACTCCGGTTAATCCGAAAGAAATACTCAGAGGGCAATATTTTCATCCATGACTGAATAGATTTTCGAATGATGAATTTCTTTTTATCAACCACAAATAAGTTAGTAAAATCACCGTTGGCCTGAATAAGTTTAATATCACTTATCTTTACTAAATTTGCACCTGATTGATGGCTGATGAATAAACTTTCCTCCATCGAATGATGGCGTGAGAGTGATTGCTCCGGTGATTCACCTTTATGCAAATTATTTGTATCGCCTTCGCTAGTATTTTTGTGGTTTATCTCCTCCCTCTTCTCAATTTGTATTTTTATTGCATTTAGCAATTCAAGACGGGTAAATGGTTTCGTTATATAATCATCAGCACCAATCTCCATTCCTTTACGAAGATCATATTTATCTGTTTTTGCTGTTACATATATGAAAGGAGGAGCCTTCGAAAATCCAAGCTGCTTTTTTATTGTTTGCAAGACTTCATAACCATCCATCCCGGGCATTAATATATCGCTCAAAATTAAATCATAATTCCCTTCCGTGATCTGCCCAAGCACATTATTTCCGTCCGGCGCCACATCAACATAATAACCTTCTGCTTCAAGCATCATTTTAATATCTTCACGAATTGATTTATTGTCTTCAATAACCAGTATACGATGCTGCATAATTTTAACGAATTCCTTTTTGAATATAATGTTTAGGAGTTGGGATACTCGCGGTATTTTTTATTACAGGCACAGAAACAGTAAAGGTTGTACCTTGCTCGAAAATGCTGTCGACTGTAATTCCCCCGCCATAGGCGTCTACACATTGGCGAACTATAGTAAGTCCAATCCCCAATCCGTCAAAGCTCAAAGAATTGTGCGCCCGGTAAAACGGCTCATAAATATGTTCTTTTTCACTTTCCGGAATTCCAATCCCCTCGTCCCGTATTTTAAATATAAGATTTTCCGGGGTTGATGCTACCTCGAAACCAACCTTGGATCCGGCATAAGAATATTTTAACGCGTTATCTAAAAGATTCGTTAAAATTAATGACAACAGAGCCTCCTCAATTATTAGGTTTTGCTCTTCTGCATTATATTGAAAATCAATTTTTCCGCTCATTATATCATTCCGGGACAAAGAAGCAAACACCTTCCTGCATAAATCAAGCAGATTACCTTCGCGATAGTTAGGCTGAATTTTGTCGGCACCGGTGTCATCAAGAATGATAATGTTGCCAAGTATTTCTCGTAATAATAGAATTGAATCTTGAATTTTATGTAATTGAAGGGTAATCATTTCTTGTGAACCCCGGCTTATATAGTTTTCCAATAAATCGACGGACAACTGTATAACTGTCATTGGAGTTCTGAATTTATGTGAAATAATACCAATAACTCTTGATTTAATTTCATACAAATAAATAGTATAAGCTAATTTATCTTTGATATTTTCTTCAATTCGCTTCTTTACTGTAATATCTTCAAAAAAGTATAAACTAACGAAGATATTATTTGCAGCATCTATTATGTTTGAATAATTGCAAGATAATACTCGACCATTTTTAAGGGCTAATTCAATATATATAAGATCGGCAGTACTCGAGGTTCTACTGGGAACGATAACCTTATTTATGAAATCGTCCGGAGTAATTAAGAGTGATAAACACTTCGATAAAATATCATTCAAGGTATATGAATTGCTTCCCAAAGGTATACTAGATAGATTCAAATCCCACAAATTGGAAAATGTTTCATTGCTGAATATTGTCTGTTCTGATTCGTGGTCAACAACTAGCACTCCTCCCGGCATTGACGAAGATACGGCAGCAAGCAGAACTGTTCTTTCAAGTATCTTTTTTTCGACATTTTTCTGTTCATCAATAGATAACTGGAGTTTCTCTCCTATTTCAACAAGGCGTTTTTGATGCGCTTTTATTAACCTATAACGATAGCTAAGAAATATAAATACAAGAATAAATATTATCACCAGACCGGCTAAAGCAAGAATAGTAATAAAATAGTTTTTGTTAATGTTTTTAAGTTCGTATTCTTTTTTAACAATGTTATTTCTCGACTTAACTGCATCCTGAATATCAGCAATAGAAGATTCAATGAGTGTGTGGCTGATAGATTTACTTATGCTATCATAAACACCAAAATATTCTTCCTTTTTCCCAATATCCCCTAAACCATCATATGCCTCGCTCAACTGAAGCGCAACAACAGCATAATCCTTTGATTGCCTGCCGGATAGTTCCTTAACTCTAAGCAGGTAATCTATTGCTCTATTAAAATCTTTTCTCTTGCTATAATAGCCCGCGATTGAAAGATAAACATCATATAAACCTAATGAGTCCTGACTTTTAAGAGCAATATTTTCTGATAGATTTAGGTATACTTGTTTATCTTTATTCGATAATATGCGTTCAGGCAGTAACAAGTAAAGCTGATAAATTTCACCCAATGTTTTTTTTGCACCGTAATACTTACTGCGTTTTAGAGAGCATGCGGCAGAGTCTAATAATTCCGATGCAGTATTATAATCACGGAGAGCAATTTTAGTGCGGGCAATATATTTAAACGAATGCCCTGTAAAAAAATCTTTATCTGCCCCGCCCCAACGCATTCGAATTTCATAAGCCTGATTAAAGTACATTCCGGCGGACTTAAAATCTTTAATCTCTTCGTGTATTAATCCGATATTATTGAGTGCGACTGCACACCCTAATGAATCATTTGCCATCCCGAAATATTGCATCGCAATCTTATAATGCTTTTCTGCGGAATTATAAATATCCAAACTAAAATAAACATTAGCAAAATCAATTACTGAATATCCAAGATTACTTAATTCTTTTTTAGTAAGCGTCTGTGACTGAGGCGAGAGTATATCAAGAGAAAAGCTATAATTATTAATTGCACTTGCATATTTACCTTTTTGATATTCAATCTTTCCCTTAAGATTAAAGTAAACAGCTAAGTATTTTTTGTTTTTGGCGGCCAGGTCATTTGCGGCATTTTCCAGGTATGGCAAATTCATTTCAGCCATCGTTAAATTTCTTTCAGCATAATAAGTTACAGTATTATAATAACTTAAAAACTTAAGATATTCCTCGCCATAAACTTTATACTCAGCGTCATTATATTCATTCCGGGTATTAAGCTGTGAGTATATAACACTGACCAGCAAAAGTGTAATAAACGCAATTTTTTTTATCATAGAATCATTCATGTAAACAAACTGTAATATTCTTAAATAAATGGAATGTTAATATTTGAAGGGATTCTCCCAAGAGAGTTTGCGAAGCCCGATAAAAAACCCGCTCAATTCCGACTGTACAGCATTCAGGATTTTGACCGTTACAGATTCCTTGAGGCGTAATCCTTAAATTCTGCATTTAAGCACCTATATATTAAGCACTTTAGCGAAACTAAGTGAGAATCTATTATCTTCCTTACATGAACAATCTGTTGAGTCCGTATACCATTCGATGAGTTGCATCCGAATTTTATATTTCAAAAAATTACTGAAAAATAAAATACTTTATTTTGAGGAGACAAGGAACCCATTATCTATTAGCAACAAATAGTTGCGACGAGCGACAATAAATAGCGATAAGCGACATTTTGAATTTCCCCTTATCAATTGGAATATTCTATTTAAAAGTTAAATAACGCACCGAGAACCGGCAATTCATTATTTTCAGACAGTGTTTCCACGATAGTTAATCACCACTTGTTAAGTCCCCTGGCAAGTTACCCCAATTAAGAATGTATTCCCGGAACTATTTCTGATATTACTTTGAAGAATTTTACTTATAATTATTAATATCTTTCAAACAATTTTTGCAGTAGTAACTTCCCTTGATATCAACTTCTTCAATTGCAGAGGAGGAGTGCATTACGCAGTCCCACTCCTCGCAGTGGAGCAGTCCGAAATTATGCCCAAGCTCATGGAACACTTCTTTCATTGTCC
>CAIWTC010000664.1 GCA_903915485.1 uncultured Ignavibacteriales bacterium
AACAGGAACAAACGGTACCGAAACAAGTTGGTCGTTCAAACAGTTAAAAAATGATGCAACACACTATTATCAGCTAAGATGCTTTGACGGAAGTCAATGGATATATGGTGCAGTTGATTCATTCACGACTGTATTGCCGCAGGTACCCGCACTAAATTATCCTGATGAAGGGAATATAGTGTACACACAAAAACCAATTTTCTCATGGAGTTACCCAAGCGGTTCAACCGGACTAACTTCAACAATTCAGATTGCAACAAACTCAAACTTTACAACCGGTTTGCAATCAGCAACAACAACATCTTCTCCATATACATGGGGAACTGCACTTCCATTAGGACAGCAATTCTGGTGGAGAGTTATTTGCAGTAACAGCCACGGTACAGTATTTTCATATTCCGCAGCAAATCATTTTACAATCTTTGGAAGTGTTTCTGTTCCTGTTGCTACCTGGCCTGTAAACGGCGCGAAGGTTTACACAAACAAACCTACAATTTACTGGTGTGCACCAAACGGTACTGCAGGCTCAACATTCATGCATGGTCACCGCAAAGTCGGCGCCGGCACATGGGACAGAGCCGTAGCATGGACCGCAAGTCTTTCCGATGAACTTCCGGAACTTGAACCAAATACAACTTATGAATGGTGCGTTAAAACCTTTAACGGATATGACTCATCGGCATACACAGAACCCGAAACATTTGTTACTAACGGCAGCGGTACTCTAGTTGTTCCAACGGCTTCATGGCCTGTTACATGGGGAACAACTCCTACTGTTTACTCATGCTCGCCATCAGTTAATTGGTACACAGGAACAAGCACGGTTGGACTAACATTCGAGGTCGGATACGGCGAAGATGCAAATCCTGCAAATTGGACTGCACCGTTTATCGCAGTTCCGGCGGGATTGTCAGCAGTCATTCCAAATTTATCATGTGGACACACTTATTACTGGGCGGTTCGTTCGGTTAATAATTCAGGTCACTCTGCTTGGAGTTCATCTCCTCAGGGTAAGTTTACAGTGTTCGGAAGCATTGCCTCGATTAAACCGATATGTTCTTATCCTAAAGATGATGCTGTGGTTTATAATGTCAGACCAACTCTCGGATGGTATTCAGCCTCATCAAGCATTAACTATTATTTAATTCATTATAACCTGGGCAGCGGATGGGTCGATGTTCCGACGCATATTCTTTCGCAGAGTTGGACATTTGACTTTGACTTACTAAACGGAACAAACTATCAATGGTTTGTAACCGCTGTTAATCTTTCTGGTGAATCATCAAACTCTGATGTTGCATCATTCAAGACAACCGGATTTGCCGGTGATGTATATCCTATCATAAGTTCACCGCTTGATAAGATGTTGTCGTTGACGAACAATCCTACACTTAATTGGTTCGTTCAAAACCCATGGCTAACAGCGTTGAAATTCCGCGTTCAAGTATCTTCTGACCCACTCTTTATCGTCGGCATTGTTTATGACACAGCAGGAATCACATCCACATCAAAAGTGGTTTACGGCAATGTCAACAGTGGTTGCGTGTATTACTGGAGAGTATGCGGATCAGTTGATGGCGGTTTAACTTATGGTACATGGTCAACACCTATCGGCAGTTTCACAACTTGGGCAGGAAACAAACCTGTTGTCGTTATTCCCGCGGGTCCTTCCAACAACATAGTAGTCAACACAACTTCACCTGACCTTGGTTGGTATCAACCTGTTCAATCAGAAAGTGCATTAACTTACAATCTTCAGTATTCTACTGATAAGACTTTTACAAGTGCAGTGTCGGTAAATGATTTAACTGTTCCGATGTACAGGGCAAATAACTTATCACAAGGAATAAAATACTATTGGAGAGTAAATTCCAAAACTTCAGACGGAACGACCTCACAGTATTCAAATGTTGCTGAATTTATTCCTGCAAACCCAACTGCAGTTAAACCCGAAGTTAAAGTTCCGGCAACATTCAGTTTATCACAGAACTATCCTAATCCGTTCAACCCAAGCACAAGCATTGCTTTCACTTTGCCCGCAAGAGCAAATGTAACTTTGACTGTTTACAATCAACTGGGACAAAAAGTTGCGTCACTGCTTAGCGGTGAAAAAGAAGCAGGCATGCACAGCGTTGATTGGAATGCGGCAAACATGATGTCCGGAATTTATTTTTATGAACTGAAAACCGAAAACTTCAGGTCAGTTAAAAAATTAATTCTGATGAAGTAAAATTCCCCTTTACAAAAAGAGCCGCTCATTATTGGGCGGCTCTCTTTATTTATTTCCTTCTCTTCGCAAGCATCTTTTCAAATTCCTTCTTCTGCTCATCAGTCAAGATTTTCTTAATTCCTTCATCTTCCTCTTTGCGGATTTTTTCTCTTCCAACTTCAACTTCATCAGGCGTGGGATTTGCTTTACTCCTCAACTGCTGTGACTTCTGTTTCGAAATCTGAAACACTGCGCGAATTTGTTTACTCTGCTCATCCGTAAGGCTTAGTCTTTCCGATAACTTAGCAAGTTTTTCATCTTCAGTCGGCGGTCCCTGTTTGCCATCTCGCTTATCATCTTTACGCGGCTCATTTGAATTATCCGGCGGCGGCTTATTCTCTGATTCATTGTTTATGTTTTTATCATCTTGCCGCGGTTCTTCTTTACGCATACCGGAAGGCTTCTTGTCAGGGGATTCTGGCTTTGGAGGTTTTCTTCCAAACAATTCAACAATTATCGGTTTAAGTTTTTCCTTCTGCGATGCAGTGCATATTGTAAGCAGTTCATTGAAATGCTTGAAACGAATCATCTCTATTTTAGTCTGCAGTTCACCAATCTCTTTTGATTTTGCATTTGCC
>CAIWTC010000665.1 GCA_903915485.1 uncultured Ignavibacteriales bacterium
AATCCTGACCAATCCATTCTTTTTCTTTCAGTTGATGACCACAAGGTTAAAAATAATAATGCTTCTTTTAGTTTTATACTCAGCAAAAATGGTGCGCCTGTTAAGATTATGAAGGATAAATTATTCGTACTTCTGAATAACCAAAAAGTCGCAGCTAAATTCATTGAGTTAAATAATAGCGAAGTAGAAATTGAGTTGCCGCTCTCCATGCTAAAGGGCGAAAATATGCTCCGCGCTGTAGCTGTTGATGGACAAAAGATTTCTAATTTGCAAACAGTTTATCTTAAGGACGGGAAGCCTGCTCAATCAGCAAGTGATAATTCACGATGGGAAGACGGAATCATTTATTCTATAATGGTTGACCGTTTTAATGATGGCGACAAATCAAATTCAATTCCCGTTAAACATGACTCAATATTTCCGCAGGCTAATTATATGGGTGGTGATTTAGAAGGAATTATTTCCAAAATCGAGGAAGGTTATTTCAATTCATTAGGGGTCAACATACTTTGGCTCTCCCCTGTCTATGATAACCCTTCAACGGCATACAGGGAATATCCAAAACCGCATAGATGGTATTCAGGATACCATGGATATTGGCCTTCAAACAACTATCAGGTTGAAGAAAAATTCGGGACGATGGATAAACTTCGTGAATTGGTTTCCAAAGCACATAAGCATAATATTAAGGTAGTTCTCGATATAGTTGCTCATCATGTACATATTGAAAATCCATTCTACAAAAATCATCCTGAGTGGTTCGGCAAATTAGATTTGCCCGATGGCAGAAAAAACTTGCGTTTATGGGACGAGTACCGACTCTCAACCTGGTTTGAACCATATATGCCTTCATTTGATTATACACAGTCGCAGCAAGCAATTGATACGATGACAGCAAACTGTATCTGGTGGCTTAAGCAGTCAGGCGCTGACGGTTTCCGTCACGATGCGGTGAAACATGTCCCTAACTTGTTTTGGCGTTCACTTACAAAGAAACTTAAACAAGAAATTGAAATTCCCGGGAACAAAAAGGTTTATCAAATCGGTGAAACTTTTGGCGACAATGAATTGATTGCATCATATGTGAACAATGGTCAGTTGAGTGCTCAGTTTAATTTCAATCTTTCATATTTAGCGATTCCTATTTTCCTGGAGAAGGATAAATCGTTCCAAACTTTGAACTTTCATATGGCAAAAACATTTGAATCATTTGGGTATAACAATCTGATGGGTAATATAATGGATAGCCACGATAAAGTCCGTTACATGGCCTATGCAGACGGTAAGGTAGGTGCTCAGGGCGTAGACACACGCGAAATCGCATGGCACAATCCACCCACAGTTGACCATCCTGAAAGCTATGACAAAGCTAAATTATTTTATGCATTCATGTTTACAGTGTCCGGATTGCCGACAATCTACTATGGCTCAGAATTCGGAATGACCGGAGCAGATGACCCCGACAATAGAAGAATGATGCGCTTCGGTGCTGACTTATCCGAAAACGAAAAGAAAATGCTAGGTGAGACAAAGAAGATTGTAAATCTAAGGAATACACATTC
>CAIWTC010000666.1 GCA_903915485.1 uncultured Ignavibacteriales bacterium
CTTATTGAAGTCTCCAAGGGTTTGTCTTAGCAAAATAAGTTGATCACGGATGTATCTGGGTTTCTCCTTCCGGATTTCTGCCATGTATTGCAACGACAAGTCAGGATTATCAAACATCAATGAGATGTCGCTGATCAATTGTGGGATCTTACCGGATTTATCCCTTTTGTAATCGGTATTGGTTATTGTTTTGCCTTTTTCTGTGGATATAGCAGGAGAACAAACATGTGCACCATTCAATAAACAGATATTTAGTAAACCACCTTCCGGAGATACGCTCACCTGTGTTCCTCTTCCTTTGTAGGTGCCAGATGGGAGCATATAAAAGTTTCCTTTCCAGGAGATGATATTGTCTTTGCGCACGGTATATAAAATTGTTGCAGGCTTTATCGCAACGGCAATAAAAGGTGTTAAAGAGAGCTGTTCGATACACCATTCGTTAAAAGGGCTCTTCTGGGTACCAGCATGTGGCTTTGCATTTGCGGTGCGTAAAAGCCACGCCAGGGCTTCAGTGTTAAGCAGAGAAACATCACTGAAAGGTCTGTTGTATAAGAAGTTCTGCTTGACATATTTGACAACATTTTCAATCTTACCCTTACTCTCAGGGTCAGCCTTTCTGCAAAAGTGCAAATGAAACTTACGCTCCCGGCAGTAATCCTTAAATGCACTTGTCAGCAATAGGTCACCCCTGTTTTCGTTCGTCAGGAACAGTTTATCCTGGTCGTAAACAATCTGATCCGGTATCCCATTAAAGAATGAAAATGCCTTCTCATGGGCCTGGATAGCCGTATGGCTGGTAAAGGGGATATCTGAAAAGAAAATATATTTATACCGGGAACGGGACAGCGACATGGCAAAGAACCAGACCTTAACCCGCTTGGCAAGCCCGTCTCGCATGTTGTACTGTCCAAAGTCAACTTGTGCCTGCAAACCGTATGGAAGTTCTTCAACGGCATTGTACTCACGTATTGGCCTTGTTTGTGGCAAATGATGCTTTTGCCGAACCCACATCACAAAGTTGTAAACAGTTTTGGATGTTACGCCGGGAAAGTCCGGAAAATGTTCCAATAACCAGTCGTGCATTTGAGCGGCAGAGGTTTCCTGGTACAGCTCCAGTTTGCCTTTTACCCAATCCTCGTAAATGGATAGCTCCTTGTTTCTCTGGGATAAAGACTCAAGAAATGCCTCGAACTGCAGCTCATCCATCGATAAAATGCGGTTAACGGTGCGGCGGTTGATAACCAGATACTGGCTAATTTTTGATTTTGAGAACCCTTCTCGGTTCATTTTGTGAATCTCATGGTACATGATCAACTTATTAAGATATTGGTTCATAATTACCGGGTTTTAGTACCCCGGCAAAGTTGACTTTCTTTTCATTTGGGCATGCCCAAATGAAAAGAAAACTGTGCACCATTGTTACCAAATTCTGTGTATTCTTATTTACCGAAAACTGTGCATTGTTATTTACCGATTACACCCCTCCTGAACCAAAATAAATCTGAAGGACTTTTTCTCCTTTTGGTGACGAAATAAAGTGTGCGTCAGATATTTCTTCAGGATTAAGTTCAATTTGGAAATTCTCCAGAGCGTTAGAAACGTGTATTCTGTGGTCAGAAGTTACTATTGCTTGTACCAATGAAATCTGAGTTAGTTGACTAAGTAATGCATTGATATTCATGTTAATAGTCTAATTTTATTGTTCTGAAATCTCGTAGAAACAGAAATAATCGCGAATAAACTTTAAAATAAATAGGTTACCTATTACGTGAAAATTGCCCCACATCTTAATGAACCGCTGTAATCAAGTCCTTTACCTACACTGGTGTGAGATCCTCTCCCTGCCAGTATTCCAAGGCGGGTGGGATACTCGATTAGTGGCTTCCAATTTATTTCAAATTATGTCGTCAAGATCTATAAATTTTGGCTCGTCATTGGCCC
>CAIWTC010000667.1 GCA_903915485.1 uncultured Ignavibacteriales bacterium
AAGTGCGGTGCGCCTTCAAAACGCGATGCAGACACCATGGATACATTCGTTGACTCATCATGGTATTACTTTAGATTTTTGAATCCGAAAATTTCCGATACAATGTTCGACACAGCGCTTGCAGAAAAATGGGCACCTGTTGATATGTATATCGGAGGCGCAGAGCATGCAACAATGCATTTACTCTATGCCAGATTCATCCATAAATTTTTGAGAGACATGGGACTCGCAAAATGCGATGAACCATTCCAGACATTAGTCCATCAAGGCACAATAACCAACGCAGGCGCAAAGATGAGTAAATCAAAAGGCAATGTCGTAAATCCTGATGAGTTCATAGTACGACACGGTTCAGATGTTTTCCGCATGTACTTAATGTTCATGGGACCGTTCGAAATGGGCGGTGACTGGAGCGATAAAGGTATTTCAGGAACAGACAGATTTATTCTCAGGCTTTATGAGTTCATCAAGAACTATGAAAACATTTCAAAGAATGCACCCGCTAAAGCAAAATATACAATTGCTGAATTGAATGATTCTGAAAAAATAATTTACCGTAAAATTAATCAAACAGTAAATAAGTATAATGTTGAGCTTGAACATTTAAGATTCAACACTGCAATTGCCGCATTGATGGAACTTACAAATGAAATAACAAAGCACTTTGCAAATGCATCTGACTCATTAAAAACTTATGCACTTGAAAGATTGTTGGTTATGATGGCGCCGCTTGCACCGCACTTTGCAGAAGAGTGTTGGGAAATGCTCGGCAACGAAAAATCAATTTTCGTTTCAAGACCGGTTTACGATATCGACCAGGATGCATTAATCGAAGATAGTGTTAACATAGCAGTTCAGGTCAGCGGTAAATTGCGCGGAACCGTCGAGATGCCTTTAGACAGCACCGTTGAAGAGGTTAAAGTTGCTGCACTCGCCTTGGATTCAGTTGTGAAGCACATGGAGGGTAAAACAGTTGTTAAAGAAATCTTTGTTAAGAATAAGATTTTAAATATTGTTGTTAAATAAATAAACATTGTCATATCCGCGCAGGCGGGAACAATTTTAACTGAATAAGAATAACATAAATAATATGGATACCGGCCTTCGCTGGTATAACATAAAAATATACTATAGCTACATTAGTAATTCATTCCTGTAATTGAGGGAAATCCCGAAGGGATGATATTTTTGTAGAATTGAATTGAATAATTTAAGTGAACCCCGAAGGGGTGATATAATTATTTGTAAGTTTTTAAGTATTCAATTATGAAAAATACACCGGTAATCAGCGTCATCTGCCCAGTCCTCAATGAAATCGGCTTCATTGACAGACTCCTTAAATATTTGGTTTCTTCCAAACCATTCGATAAGGAGTGCATTTTTGCTGATGGCGGCTCTACCGACGGCACCCGACAAGTGATTGAAAAGTATGTCAACCTTTACCCCGAAGTCATAAAACTTATTAATAATCCCCACAAATATGTTCCTCACGGATTAAACCTCGCGGTAAAATCCAGCAAAGGCAGATACATTGTCCGCATTGATGCGCATTCAGTTTATGACACGGATTACTTTGAACAAATCCTAAAAACTTTTGAAGACACTGATGCAGATATTGTCGGCGGCCCCAGGCGCCCGGCGGGTAATACGAATATGCAGAGGGCTATCGCTAAAGCATTGGCCTCCGGATTCGGTTCAAGCAATGGTAAATTCCGCAAGAACAACTTGAAGGAGTATGAGGACTATGGGTGTTTCGGCGCATGGAAACACGAGATTTTCGAATCTATCGGTTATTTTGACGAAGAACTAATTCGAAATGAAGATGAAGATTTTCATTACCGTGCAAAAAATTTAGGACTAAAGATATATCTCAACCCCGATATCAGACTTTGGTATTATCCACGCAGTCACATCAAGTCATTGTTCAATCAGTATTATGGCTACGGTTATTTCAAACCTGTTGTTGGCCTAAAGTCCAAATCAGAAATTAAAATTCAGCACATCATTCCACCGTTCTTTACGACTTACCTTATTCTATTGCCAATAGCGCTGGTGTACTGGAAATTTGTAATTCCATTGATTGCATACTTTTTATTAGTATTATTTTTTTCAGTAAAAATCACTTCAAATTTAAAAGAGTTTTTTGCGCTTCCGTTTATATTCCCTGCAATTCACTTGGGGTATGGATTTGGATATATGACCGGCCTCCCACGCGCAATAAAACGTCGCTGGGATAAACGAAAAGCTTTAAACCTCCGAAAATAAAAACGCCCTTTCGTTAAAAAGGGCGCTGTAACTTGCTCATTTGAGTTGAGCATTTTTTCACTCACACAAATTTATATTTCAATTTTTGCTAAAAGGGTTTAACCCACTAGTCTATCTTCTAAGCAGCCTGGAGTGAGATTTCTCCACAAGGCTTGATTGATGGGAAAGACTGGCCTCATTTATTTTGAATGTACCAACCATATCTTGTAAATTTGTTGTTAGCCTGTTAAGGTCTTCAGCCGCATGAGCAATCTGCTGAATGCCTGCTGTAGTCTCGTTGGTTACACTACTGATGCCTTCAATGTTCTTGCTGATTTGCTCTGCTGTTGCGGACTGCTCCTCGCTTGCAGATGCAACCTGAGATGCCATGTCCGAAACTCTTTGGCTTGCTTCCAATATTTCCACAAGCACTTCCGCCACTTCTTTTGTCAGTTTCATTCCTTGCTGTACAGATACTCCTGCTTCCGACATAGAAGTATCTGCTTCTTTAGCTTCCTTCTGAATAGTACGAATTGTTTCCGCAATTTCTTTTGTTGCCTTGGTTGTTCTCTCAGCAAGTTTTCTAACTTCATCAGCAACCACTGCAAAGCCTCTTCCCTGCTCACCCGCACGGGCAGCTTCGATTGCGGCATTCAGAGCAAGCAAATTCGTTTGGTCAGCAATATCATCTATCACTTGTGCAATCTCCCCAATTTGTTCAGTCTTATACGCAAGCGACGAAATTATTTTTCCGGTTGATGCTGCAGACTCAACAATCTTTTCCATACCCTGTCGTGATTCTTCGATTTTTCCTTTGGCTTTTTCTGCACTGTCTCTTGCAGATTTCGAACTCTCTGCTGAATGATTAGCATTGCGTGAAGTTTCAATAATCGTCTTTGTCATTTCTTCAACTGCAGATGCAATCTCCGAAATTTGTGAACTCTGTTCCTGCGAACCTGATGCCATCTCTTCAGTTGATGAAGATATCTGCGCCGCTGCTGATGCTGTTGACTCTACCGCTGCACTTACGCGTTCAATTGCTGTATGCAATGATTCAGCGACCTGGTTAATGTTGTTTTTAATAATAAGCGGGTCTCCGGAATATTCGCCATGCATCCTTGCGGTTAAATCACCCGTTGCAAGAATTGCTAAAGTGGATGAACCTTCTTTAATCGGCTCCATTACATTGTTAAGTGTTGAATTGAATCCTTCAATAATTTCTTTATATCCACCCTTGAATTTTTGTGCATTCCCTCTTTTTGAAAACTGTCCTTCTGATGCAGCTTTTGTCAGCAGACCGGTTTCATCTATCAAATCACGCAGAGTAGAAGTCATTAAATTTATTGCGGGAGAAAGTTCATCTTCTGAATCGTTCATTTCAACAGTTTGATTAACATCACCATCCGAAATTTTGTTCATGATATTCGCATACCCTTGCAAATTCTTACCGAAATCATCCAGCGTTTTTGATATTGCCCCAATCTCATCACTTGAAGTAATATTACTTCTAACTTTCACATGCCCTTTTGCAAGTTCCTGGATAGCATGAAGAATTTTATTGATTGAGCTTACCAATCCGTTTGAAATTGAGAATGCAATCCAGAATGCGAAAAGAGCACAAAGAACTGTAAGTATTATTGTTGTTTGAATGATTGATTTTTTGACTTCGTCAAAATTATTATCGGCCTCGGTAGAATTTGCCTCTATTTTTTTATCAATTGGCTTTAATGCATTTGCTGTTTCTTTTCTCGAAATATCTAATTGCTCATCTATTTTGCGGATAGCAGTAACATCAACGGATTGACCCGAAGCAATCTCAGGGAAAAGTTGGGAATCGATAATTGTAAAGTATTTGTCAAGTTTGGATTTGAATGATGTAACGGCAGCTTTTTCTTCGGTGGATTCGGCGTATAAATCTAACGAATCAATTTTCTTTGCCGCTTCTTTTCTAGCCTCAACAAGCTGTTGCTGACATTCTCCCAAATCCCTGTTAATTATTGCATCGGCAGCAATTGAATATATACTTTCAACAAATTTTTCAATTGCTACAATTTCAGTGGCACGAGACCCTAACTTCGCCTGTTCATCCTGAAGTTCACCTAATTTTGTAACCTGCATTACCATATAGACGGAAAGCGCAATAAAGATTATTAATATCACCGAAAATGACATTACTAATTTTGCCCTAAACTTTAAATTGTTAAACCATGCTTTCATTCTTGCCTCATTGATTAATATAGTTTACCTAAAGATGTTTCAGCAATGCACACTTATGCCCTTAAACTGATACACTTTTATAATCAATTATCGAATATTTCCGGCTATTAGTTTAGTTTGCCCATCCCCGGATTTTTAGCCGGTTTTACTTTTACTCTTTTTTTGAAGCTGATAAAGGTTCATATAGGTTAGCATATTTGTAATTACATCGAAATACGCAATAATCAAACCCGCTGTTCCGTCAAGGAAGCCTTTCTTGAAAATAAATCCCCTGATAAAAGTTGCCAGCGGATGAAGAAAAATATCGCTAAAACCGACTTTCTTCCGGCCTTCTTTTTCAATTGCCTGTAAAATTGCACAGCGGTTTACCTTGGTCATAAACTGCTCAATATTTTCAAGTGTATAATGTAGAAAATCTGAATTAAGAACTCCCGTGCTTCCACTTACTTCATATCCCTCATGCACCAACCTATCTGCAACACGCGTGGAAGATTTTCTAAACAACCTCATCTGATAACCCGGATACCATCCGTTATATTTCACCCACTTACCAAGGCAGTAACTTCTTCTTGCAATTTTGTATCCATTAAAATTCGTATTGTTCTGACTGACTGTTTTAACGACTTCATCCTTCAATTCAGGAGTCACTCTTTCATCCGCATCTATAACAAACACCCAGTCACCGTTTGATTTATTTAAAGCAAATGCTCGTTGCGGAGCAAACCCCTCCCACTTATTAAAAAAGAATTTAACCTTGTCGCGTCTGCATAATTCTTCAGTCTTGTCCGTACTCCCTGAATCAACGACAATTATCTCATCTGCCCACGCAACGCTATCAATGCATTCCGCAATATTATTTTCTTCATTCTTAGTTATTATGTTTACCGAAATCAATGAATCCATTCCTTAATTAATTATATTATTCTATCTCCCCCTCTCCTTCAAAAGGAGAGGGGGCAGGGGGGTGAGGTCTACTTGACCAACACTATCTTTACAGTCTTAGATAATTCATCCGCATCTATCTTCACAAAATAAATACCGCTCCTAAGCGATGAACCATCAATTTTTATTATATGCGAACCTGCTTCATAAACCGAGTTATCCAACTCCTTCACTAATTTTCCGGTAATATCAAATAGCTTAACGATTAAATTCCGCTTACTACTAATTTCAATCCTGACCGAAGTGCTTGGGTTAAAAGGATTTGGATAATTCTGTGATACATCAAACGATTTATAATGCTTTTCGCTAGCAGGAAATCCCGAAATTAAATTTGTCAAATCAATCGAAAACAAAGACCTGCCATGCGTTGCTGCTACAAGTTTATGCGTAGCCAGATGATAGTTAATATCAAACACGGGTGAATTAGGAAGTTTTGAACCCAGCACTGCCCATGATGTTCCGCCGTTTGTCGTGTAAAACACTCCGACATCAGTTCCGACATAAAGCACTGAACTGAAATCATAATCTATTATTATTGAATTAACGGGTGCGTCAACCAATGCTGAACTTATATCTGTCCAAGTTAACCCCGCATCTGTTGTGCGGAAAATCCTCGGAGTTTTTTCATCAAGATTATACCCGCTTAAAGTAACATATGCAATATTTGCATTTCGTTTGTCGGCTAACACATCAGTCATATACCTGCGCGGAAGGGTTCCCGTGCGGTCGTTCCAGGTTGTACCTCCGTCCGTTGAGACTGAAAGTTTTGCATCATCTGTTGTGACATAAATATATCTTGATGCAGAATTTGTCGGCGATACTTCCGCCGATATCGCGGTAATCGTTCCAAGTCTTCCGTTCACTCCGCGAGTAAGGTCACCGCTGATTGCAGTCCACGAAGTTGAAGCAGCATTTCGAGTATATAGTTTGTATGAACCTACATATAGTGTCTGCGGGTCAACCGGGTCAAGAATAAATGGAGTGCACCAATTGGTTCTAACACCTGCCTCTGCAAAGCCTGTAGTAAACTGCATATTAGTTGCACCGCCATCGATACTTTTGACCAACCCGCCAAACTGCGATTCCATATA
>CAIWTC010000668.1 GCA_903915485.1 uncultured Ignavibacteriales bacterium
AAAATATGGGGAGAAGAGTTAGACAAAGTGCTAAGAAGATATTTTATATATTGACAATTACAATTAACATTATTAAGGAAATAAAATGAAGTCTTTCATGAAAAATGGCAATGCCTTTTTTATTATGATTTTAACATTTGTATTTTTATTATTATTAGCAAAAATACCTGAAGGATATCCGGTTCATATTTTTGGTATTGATTATAAAATCAAAAAATTGGACATGCTTCAGGATGTAATCGCAGATAGCGTAATGAATACTGAAACTCCTGCTGCAGAAGCACCGACAAGCAGTTTGCTTAATGGTCATGCAGAATTTGCCGGTTCAATACTAAGAATATTTGAAGATTTTACGGCCAAGGCTGATATGCTTGCGGCGGGTTCTGTGGTTAGAGAAACTCCTGCTGCGCCTGCTCCTAAAATTGAGAACGCCGGTCACTTGAAGAAATTCTTTGATGCGGTAAAAGCCTCAGGGAGCAAGAAAATCAGAATTGCTCATTTCGGTGATTCAGCAATCGAAGGCGATAATATTTCTGCTGATGTGAGGAAAACCCTTCAGTCGAAATACGGTGGAAACGGCGTTGGAGTTGTCGGAGTTAATCTTGCAGATGTTGCATTCCGCATGACTACGAATGTTAAATTTTCAACTGATTGGAAGACCACTTCAATCATTACATCAAATCCTGAAAAACTTACCGGCATAAACGGTTATGTTTATCAGGCTGCTGCAAATTCCTGGGTTAGTTACGAAGCAAGCGGAAGATATAATGTTAAAAGTTTTTCTGTAGCAAGAATCCTCTATTCATCAGATAAGAATTTTTCAATCAAATACGAGTTCGATGGAAAGGGAGAAAAGTCAGTTGAATTAAAAGCATCTAAATCTCCTGCAGAGTATGTGCTTGACCCGAAAGCTAAAGTTAAATCAGTTAAGATTACAGTCGTTAATCCGTCTAAGACCTATTTCTATGGTGTTGCACTTGAAGAAGGCAATGGATTATATCTCGATAATTACCCTTTGCGTGGGAATAATGGAACAAATCTCCGTGATTTAGATGTTAATACATTGAAGTCATTCGATAAGTTACTAGGATATAAACTTATTGTTTTAAATTTTGGATTAAATATAGCGGGTGCTGACCAGAAGGATTACGGATGGTATGAATCAGCAATGAACAAAGTTGTAGAGCAGTTCAAACAGGCATTCCCGGATGCAAGTATTTTGATTGTCAGCGTTCAAGATAAGAGCAAGAAAAAAGGAACTGCATGGGTTACTGAAGATGGAATTCCTAAACTTGTTGCAGCCCAGAAAAATATTTCCGCAAAAAACGGAGTAGCATTTTTTAATCTGTTTGAAGCAATGGGTGGAATGAATTCAATGAGCAAATGGGTAGACCAAGAGCTTGCTGAAAAAGATTATACTCACATGAAATTAGCCGGTTCTAAAAAAATTGCCGATTTAATAACTGATGCTATTTTTGAAGCATCACGGTAATTTAAAACAATAAATAATATTTTGAAGGAAATGCGATGAGTTTTTCAACTGTCTGGTCAAGGTGGGAGCATAATGCAAAAACATCTCCCGAAAGAGACGCGATTGTTTTTTGGAGAGCCGGTGAAGAGCCCTTAAGATGGAGTTTTAAGGATTTGTTTGAAACTGCAAACAAGTTTTCTGTACAACTAAAACTTCAGGGAATTAAAGAGAATCAGGTTTGCGCAATAATCATGCGGCACAATAAGTGGTTCTATCCCCTTTACATGGGTATAGTTGGGATTGGAGCAATCCCGGCTGTGTTGGCTTATCCGAACCCCAGGTTGCATCCAGATAAGTTCCGTGATGGAATTAGAGGTATGTCGCACCGGTCAGGGCTTGATTGGATATTTACAGAGCATGAACTTGAACCAATACTTACACCCCTCTTGGAAGATAGTTCTGTTAACGGTGTTAAATTTCCCCTCGATTGGAATTTGGAAGATCATGATGTTAAAATGCAGGAAGAAATTGATGCAACAAGATTGAACAGAAAAGGTTCAGACCCTCTACTGCTTCAGCACTCATCAGGTACAACAGGTTTGCAGAAGCCTGTACTGCTTTCGAACAAAGCTATTCTTGAGCATGTTGACAATTATGCAGTATCAATCAACTTCAGTCAAGAAGACAAAGTTGTTAGTTGGTTGCCGCTCTATCATGACATGGGTTTGATTGCCGCTTACCATGTTCCGCTCGCATATGGAATGACAAGTATACAGATTGACCCGTTTGAATGGGTGCTTGCGCCGTCATTATTGCTAGAAGCCTTCTCTAAAGAAAAAGGGACGCTTGCATGGCTGCCTAACTTTGCTTATAACCTTATGGCAGATAAAATTGATGACTCTGAGTTAGAGGATATTTCTCTTGAAAGTTGGAGGCTTGTTATTAACTGCTCTGAGCCTGTAAGGCATCAGAGTCATGTAAGGTTTGCAAATCATTTTGGCCGTTACGGATTCAAGGAAACTGCACTTTCAGCATGCTATGCGATGGCGGAAACAACATATGCCATCACACAGACTGAACCGGGAGTTGTTCCGCGTGTGGTTTATGCAGACAGACAAAAAATTGCTGATGGATATTTAGTCCTGACAGATGATATTTCAAAAGCACGCTCTTGTGTGTCCTCCGGGAAACTAATCCCCGGATGCGGAATCAG
>CAIWTC010000669.1 GCA_903915485.1 uncultured Ignavibacteriales bacterium
CATAGATTTAGCCCAAAATGGATTCATAGTCACTAAAGAGTTCTCAAACTCACTTAAAAAATTCGCATCATTTTTTGATAAGTACCCTTCAAGTAAAAAAATATTTCTCAAAGAGAACGGTTTCCATGAGCCCGGTGAAACTTTCTATCAAAAAGAATTGGCGCATACTTTATCTCTTATTAAGCGAAATGGTTTAGACGGTTTTTACAAAGGTGAAACAGCTAAGTTGATTGTTAACCAAATGCAAAATGGAGGCGGAATAATTTCGTTGACTGATTTAGAGACATACAAGCCAATCGAGAAAAAGGCATTGACAGGTACATACCGCGGATATAAGGTGGTAAGTGCGCCACCATCAAGCTCAGGGGGAACCGCATTGCTTCAGACACTCAATATATTAGAGAATTTTAAGCTTAACTCTTTACGGCAGGGGAGTCCTGAATATGTCCATCTCATTGTCGAAACATTGAAACGGGTATATGCTGACCGTGCTGAGCATCTTGGCGATCCTGATTTTACTAAAGTTCCGGTTGATTGGCTGATTTCGAAGGAGTATGCTTCACAGATTTCAAAAACTATCACAGATAAATGCACTAGTTCAAAAGATATAAAACATGGAGTGCCTCCTGTTACAACAAAGGAGAGTACAGAAACAACTCATTACTCTGTGGTTGATAATATGGGGAATGCTGTTTCGACAACCACAACTATAAATTCAGTGTTTGGTTCAAAAGTAGTTGTAGAAGGAGCCGGATTTTTGCTCAATAATGAAATGGATGATTTTTCTGCAAAACCGGGCAGTCCAAATCAATTTGGACTTGTAGGCGGAAAAGCAAATTCAATTCAGCCGAATAAGCGCATGCTCAGTTCAATGACTCCCACAATCGTGCTTAAAAATGATAAACCTTATATAGTTATTGGTTCGCCGGGAGGTTCGACAATTATCACAACTGTACTTCAAGTTATTTTAGATTGTATTGATTTTAAGAAAAACATAAGGCAGGCAGTTGACGCACCCCGTTTTCACCATCAATGGCTGCCGGACAGAATTGATTATGAAAAGGATGTATTCTCAAAAATTACAAAAAAGAAACTACTTGAAAGGGGACACATTCTAGGGAAAGAGGTTTCTTTGGGACTTGCAGAAGGAATCATGATTTATCAATCAAAAAATATATTCACGGGATGGTCTGATTCCCGGGGATACGGATTGGCGGTAGGTTTCTGATGATTGCAGGAATAGGCATTGACTTAATAGAAATTGAAAGAATTGAGCAAAGTATTCGGAGGTTCGGGAATCTATTTCTTGAAAAGCTTTTCACACCGTTTGAAATAGAGTTCTGTGGTTCAAAACCTATCCCGGCACAGCATTATGCCGCCCGGTTTGCAGCGAAAGAGGCAATCTACAAGGCAACTCCAAAAGAATTTCAGCAATATTTGACCTGGCAGTGTATAGAAATCTATACAGAAAAGAATGGGGCTCCGCTCGTAAAACTGGTCGGTGCTGGAAAAACAGTTGAGGAAAATGGGTTCAGTTTTATGGTTTCTTTGACTCATACTAAGGTTTCTGCCGCCTGTTCTGCCATCTGCATTTCTTCCTAAACTGCTCTAATCCCGCTTATTTGAGGGGAATTTCTCAAAAATTAGAACTTCCTAAAATTACTTTTTCACTTTCGAGAAAAATCAACAATAATTGCTAACAAAACAAACTATTTAGCAGTAAAAGGTTTGGAATGATAATTGTTGCTAAAAAACAAACAATTTTTTTGAAAGGTTAATGATGAAATCAAGATTCTTAAGTCTCGTTCTATTTGTCGTTTTTGCGACAGCAACAGTATTTGCTCAGGAAGCAAAAGAAGCTCCTAAAAAACATGGTTTAGTTGGTACCGCAACTTGCGGAATGTGCCATAAATCAGACAAACAAGGAAAACAGCTTGATATTTGGAAAGGCAGTAAACATGCTAAAGCTTACGAAACATTATTAAGTGATGTTTCTAATGAAATTGTTAAGAAAAAAGGATTTACTGTTCCCGCAATAAAAGTTCCGGAATGCTTGAAATGCCATGTTATCGGCAATACCGAAGAAGCTGCATTACTTGGACCAAAATTCAAAGTTGAAGATGGTGTTCAATGCGAAACCTGTCATGGCGCCGGTGCAGATTACAAAGATGCAAAAATCATGAGAAACAGAGATGAAGCAATAAAGAATGGCCTCATTATCCACACAGAGCAGGAAAAATTCTGCGTAACTTGCCACAATTCAGAAAGTCCTACTTTTAAAGAATTTAAGTACGAAGAGATGTGGGCAAAAATCAAACACGACAAGCCAAAAGAAAAATAATATTCACTAACCGAAAAAGTTAAAATATGCGTAAAATACTTCTCATTTTAGCAGTTTGTTCGGTGACCGGATTTGGTCAATTTTTGATAAGCGGAAGAGTAACGTCTTCTGCTTATTCATTTACCAGATTTGATACACTGCTGCAATCTACATCATATGTTCGAGGATATCAGCAAGCTCAGCTCAATTTCGGCTACCAAAATTTATCCTTGCACACCTCATTCAATTACGAAAACTCCTACACCAAGAAAATGGACTATGACCCTAGATTAAGGTTCAACAACCTTTATTTGGAATCATCGAAAATGTGGAATTTTGCTACTTTCCGTTTAGGACGGCAGCCGATTTATTCTGCTTTGGCAGGTGGTGTTTTTGATGGTTTGAGCGCTAAGCTTAGTTCAGAAGATATCATTTTCGACGGATTTGTCGGAGCAAACATTCCTGCTTATCAGGAACTTAAAATGATAAGTGACTGGAAAGATAATAATATTATTTTTTCAAGATTAAGATACTTTCCTAGCCAGGAATTAACTTTAGGCGTTAGCTATGTATCTAAAAAATTCAAATCAACTGACTACCGTACGATTAACGAAATTATCGATCCGATAAAGGCAAAAATTTTCAATAACTCACAGCAGTTTGAATATCTAAATGCTGAAGCAAGTTATGAAAAAGACAAATTATACCTCAGAACAAAATATGAGCTTGATTTGAATTTTGCAAAAACTTCCAAAGCTGAAATTGAATGCGAATCACCGATTACCGGCAGTTTGAGTGGAATTGTTTATACTTCTTATAGAGAACCTAGAATCAACTATAATTCAATATTCTCAGTGTTTGATTTCGGAAGCACTGTTGAAGCTGAAGGCGGGTTATCTTATGAACTCATGAAAAATTACTCAGTCAGCGGAAGATTCGGATATACCAGATATAAAGATGACAACGCATCACGCGCTAATGTCTCTTATTCAACACCTTACGGTTCACTAAGTTACAGAAAAACTTTCGGATATGCCGGAGAACTAAGCTCGGTATCTGCTAATACTGCTTATACATTTATGAGCGGAGCATTTACTCCGTCGTTCAGCGTATCATATACAAATTATAAATTAAGCGCTGACGGTCCTAGCCAAAATTTGCTTTCAACTTTAGCAGGCTGCAACATCCGCCCGTTAAATTACTTGTCAGTTGATTTACAGGCACAGTATATGGATAATGTATACTATAAGAAAGATGTGCGCTTTCTTGTGAAATTGAATTATTGGTTCCATACGGTTTTATAGGTGAAAAAAATGAAATTAAAACATATATATATTAGTGTGGCCCTTGCTTGTGTGTCTGTTGTACTTTTTACAGCATTTACTATGTCAGCCAGGTTAACCGCATCTGGTTCTGATGAACCACAGTCAAAAATTAAATTCTCCCATAAGCTTCATAAAGATGCTACTGACTGCGTAAGCTGTCATACGGGAATTAAAGAAAGCGGTAGTTTGAATGCAGGTCTTTTCCCTAAAATGGAAGACTGCTCAAGTTGTCACGATGTAAAAGACGAAAAGTCATGCTCGCTTTGTCACAAAACGAGAGCTAAGTCAGCGATTGAATTTACTAACGAAGATTATCGGTTTACTCATAAACTTCATTTAAGTAAAGGAATGGAATGTCTTACTTGCCATAAAGGTATTGATGAATCCGAGTACTTAGCTGAAGGACAGCATTTCAACCCTGACATGAAGTTATGCTCTACCTGTCACACTGATTTAGGTAAGGCACCGGGTAACTGCGAAACTTGCCATCTTACAATGGCAAATCTGAAACCTGAATCACATTTGGTAGATAATTATTTAAGAACACATAAGTTCCAGGCATCCAAGAAAAATGCTGACTGTAACATGTGTCATACCAGCAGCTCATGCGAAGACTGTCACGCAGTATCCAATTCAATTGGTGAAGCCAACACTGCTACTGATTTTGTTACTCCTTATGCTCCTTCACAGTCGACATCAGGTACGAATCAGCAGAAAATTACGAGAGTTCATGACTTGAATTTCCGCTACTCTCATGGTATCGAAGCTAAGAGCAAAACTATGGAATGTAGTACTTGTCATCAGAATACAACATTCTGCGCAAGCTGTCACTCATCATCTTCAAGACATGAAGATTTTGCTATGAGCGGAATTAAACCAATGTCCCACACTCCGGTTACAACATTTGTTAATGTAGCTAAAGGTTCAGGCGGCGGAGAACATTCTAAGTTAGCCCGCAGAGATATTGAAAGCTGCGCATCATGCCACGATGTTAACGGTGGCGATCCTGTCTGTTTGAATTGTCATACAGATGCTACAGGAATTAAAGGCACAGGCAACAAGACTCACGGTTCAGGCTTTGCAAAATCTATGGGTCGCGGCGACTGGCATAATACGACTTCTTCAGTCTGTTACAATTGCCATGTTGACGGAAATGCCCGTCCAGATGGTGTTCCAAGCCAAGGTTTCTGCGGTTATTGCCATCCAAATAAAGTGAGAAGAGGATAATATGAAAATAATTTATTTATTTACCTGGAATCCATTCATTTTACATAACAAACAATTATGCACTATCTACTAAGTTTAATTAAGTAACAACGTGGTCTAAATTTACTAAAGGTATA
>CAIWTC010000670.1 GCA_903915485.1 uncultured Ignavibacteriales bacterium
AGTTTTTCAGATTCTTCAACTAAGGGAAATACTATAAACGACTGAACTCCCTTTTGCGCTTCCTCAACAATATATTTATAGATAAGTTCTGCTTTTGATTCGCCTCTAAGATGAGTCTTTATTGGGATTCTATTTTTTGGCATTTCGTTAATAACTGAAATATCCAAATCACCATATACCGTCATCGATAGTGTTCGAGGAATAGGTGTTGCAGACATCACCAGGCAGTCAGGTGCAGTTCCTTTATTGATTAGTTGAGACCTTTGAATTACTCCGAAGCGGTGCTGCTCATCTATAACAACCAGTCCAAGTTTGTCGAATAAAGTAGTTCCTTCAAAGACTGCATGAGTACCTATAATTATATTCGCTTCACTGTTTTTTATTCGTTCATTCTCAACTGCCCGCTTTGATTTAGTTTGACCACCTATAACTAATGATAGCGTTACCGGTTTTTCGGGATGCTGCGTGTTATAAACTTCGAGCAGGGAAGAAATAGTTTTGTGATGCTGGTCAGCCAATATTTCCGTGGGTGCCATGATAACTGACTGAAAACCATTATCAACCGCAAGCAGCATCGAAAGAAGTGCTACGATTGTTTTTCCGCTGCCAACATCTCCTTGTAGCAGACGGTTCATCGGCTCAGAGTTTTTCATATCCTTAAAGATATCGTTAACAGAATCTTTTTGGGCGTTGGTTAGTTCAAAAGGAAGTGAAGTGATAAAGTCCTTTACCATTTTTGATGAAAGAGCTTTCTGAGTTCCTTTGATTTTAGTTTTATAATTATTTTTCCTGAGCGCAACAATCAATTCTATATAAAGAAGTTCTTCCATTTTCAAACGGCGCCTGGCTTCATCAATCTCTTCAAGGGTTTCGGGGTAGTGCATCCTTCTCACTGTTTCCTGAAGGGAGAGAAGATTATACTTGGTTAGAATGCTTTGCGGCAAAGTTTCTTCAAGTAATTGAAAGTATCCATCCAAGGCAAACGAAACAATTTTCCTGAAACTTAAGTCACCGATATTTTTTTGTCTTAGCTCAGTGGGGATGCGATAGAAAGGAATAATCTTTCCCGTACTATAAAAATTTTGTGATTCATCTGTGGTTATTAAATCAAAATCAGGATGTGCAAATTGAAGGTCGCCATATTTAGAAATTGTAGGCTTACCTGAGATTGCAAAAATATCTCCGCTATTAAATCTATTCTCATAAAACTTGGCACCTTGAAACCATACGGCCTGAAAGAATCCCGTCTCATCACGGAACGAAACATTTAGTATATCATGTCTGTTAAAACTTTTCCGTTCGGATGAATGTACTTTCCCAATAATGGTAATCTCTCCATCGTAGCCTTGGGTAACATATTTGAAAGCTTCGCTGGAATTAAGTTGGTTAGACCGGTCAAGATATTTGGAGGGGAAACAAAACAGTAAATCCCTAATTGTGCGGATGCCTGCCTTTTCAAAATACGAAGCTCTTTTTGGTCCAACAGTTTTAATGTATTGGATTGAAGAGTTTAATTTATCAAAGTCAGACATACTGCTAACGATGACTCATTTTAGAGTGCGGCTTTAATCGAAATCGACTGTGCAGACCCAAGTGAATATTTGAAAGGAGTATATGCATAGTCTATATCAAGTAGATTCCATTTGATACCAAGTCCTGCAGTGAAGCCCTTTGATTCATAAGCGGTCATATATCCTATCCGCAAAGCGAGCGAAGAATTATATACTGCTTCTATTCCTAAATTAATATGAGAATCATTTAGAGAAGTGTACTTCTGATACTCAACAGAGGAAAATGTTTTCACAAGGTTGACAAACTCAGGTAATTGATATGCTGCGCCTAATCTGAACTCAGTCGGTAGTTTTGTTTTTTCAGTTCTAAGCTGACTCATGCTGCCTAAGTTTTTCAAGACTGCAGATGCGGAAAGATTTGGAATAACATTAAGGTAAGTTGCACCAAAATCAAAAGCGTAGCCCGTAGCTTCATCTGAGAATAAATTTTCGTACAAGTATTTATAAGCAGCTCCGCAATATAGATTATCAATTGGAGAGAAGGCAGTTCCTATTGATGAAGAAAAATAATGCGCATTGAACGAGCCGTCTTTTTCCCCGGGGTTTGTGCGGATTTCAATGTTACCTATATTTGAAGAGTTAAGCCCTATATTTAACGGAAGACCAAACAATGAAAACTTAACTGCCAGGGCTTCAACTGAAACATCCTGAATCCATGAATTGTGCATGAAGAAAATTTCGCTATTGTTAGTCAACCCAATATTAGCAGGGTTGTAGAAGATTGCAGTTGCATCATTCGATTGTGTGGTTCCGTTATCTGCAAGCGCAAGGTTGCGGGCGCCGACACCTATCTTAAGGAATGAAAGACCGGATTCTCCTGCTGACTGTGCATAGAGTTGGAAGAATAATACAAATGATAATAAAGCTAATTTTTTCATAATGAATTTTTGTAAAAATATTTAATAAATAAAAACTAAAACTGAACGCTCAAGCCTACAGAGTGACGCGGTGTTCCTGAATATTGTTCAAC
>CAIWTC010000671.1 GCA_903915485.1 uncultured Ignavibacteriales bacterium
AAAATATGCTTTTACTTCATCAGGCACTGTGAATTTTTCTTCGTAGTTCCATCCGAGGTTTTTCTTTGTCAGAAGTATTTCAGCTTCGCCGAGTGCTGAGCCATGAACTTCCGCGGTCCCCTGTTTATTAGGGCTTCCGAAACCAATATTTGTTTTGGTAATAATTAATGATGGTCTAGGGTCATTCTTACATGCTGCGACTGCTCTTTCAATTTGAGCAAGGTCATTCACATCAGAAATGCTTTCGATGTGCCAGTTGTAAGATTCAAAACGCATTTTTGTATTATCTGTAAATGCGCATGAAGTACTGCCTTCAATTGTTATTCCGTTATCATCATAGAATAAAATTAATTTACCTAACTGTAAGTGTCCGGCTAATGATGCTGCTTCATGAGAAACACCTTCCATCAAATCACCATCGCTGCAAATTCCATAAATGTAGTGGTCAAGAATTTGGATGTCTTCTTTATTGAAAGTTGCCGCTAAATATTCATGTGCTATAGCCATACCGATTGCATTAGCAAATCCTTGTCCAAGAGGCCCGGTTGTTGTTTCAACGCCAGGGGTGTGACCAAATTCAGGGTGTCCGGGGGTAAGGCTTCCCCACTGTCTGAAATTTTTAATATCATCCAAAGAAACACCATAACCTGAAAGATGTAAAATGCTGTATAGTAGCATTGAACCATGTCCTGCTGAGAGAACAAATCGGTCTCTGTTGAGCCATTTAGGATTTTTTGGATTGTGTTTCATTAATTTTGAATAAAGGCTGAAGGCAATCGGTGCGCAGCCCATTGGCATACCCGGATGTCCGCAGGTTGCTTTCTGCACCGCATCAACGGTCAGAGTTCTGATAGTATTAATTGATAATTGTTCTACTTGCATTATATGCTCCTATAATATTATTTTATTTTTATTTTAATTACTGCTTTATGAATAAGTCCTTCACCGACCATTGGTGCATGTGCATCATCAGGGAAGAAAATTGCAAAACACTCAGGCTTCAGAGAGAAAAATGTCTGAGGTTCATCTTTAAAAAATTCGATGTCCTTATCGGCATCATAAACTTTGTCAACTGATTTACAGTCAGAGTGGGATTTCCATCCAATCTGCTCATTGCCTGCAATCAGGAATTGTATATCAGCATACTTTTGATGCGCTTCAAGTTTTGCTGAAGATTTGGCTTTTCCTTCTTTGTTCGTAAACATCACGAACAAGTCTTCGCCTTCAATTTCAAATTTTTCAAGAGGCATTTCGGTGAGTTTATTAATCACCAAATATTTAAATGCTTTTTCAAACTTCGGATGAAGTTGATAATACTTTTTAGCATTCTCTATTTTGTCAAATATCATTATCGTCTCTCTAACTTTCTATCAAACTTATTCTGTATATTTTACATGATTTTCTGAATCATATTATTTCACAATTATGTGATTTCAAACTTATTTAAACACTCTGAAAAAAGATGTTGTCACATTAGGGTATTAAACCGTTGAAACGGTTTTCAGATACTCTGATTTTTACTCAACTTCACCTCGATAAATCGAGGTGTTAATGAGAAGAAAATCTTCTGAAACATATTCTCATATATTTTTGAAAACAACAAATGTCCGGAAGAAAATTTCCCTCCGGACATTTAGTAATTCGTTTAAGCCGGAATTAAAGTTTCCAACTAGGATTCTCCGGAAGATATGCGTCAAACTCATCGATGAGTTTTTGTTCATATTCTCCTTCGTAAGTTCCAGCAAAGAATCTGTCTAGTGCTTCGCTATAGAATCTTTCCCATGATGCATCTTCATGTCCCGGGTTAATAGGATAGAAAAGTACACCATTTGATTTTGCAGCGCTGAAGTCGCCGGGGGCATCACCAATCATAAGAATTTTATTATCGGGATACTTACCTTTTGCAGCATATTTCAGATGCTCAGTCTTTGTGCCGTATTCCTGACCACAGATTACATGGACAAAAGAATCGATGTTATGTTCTTTCCATTCTCTTTCCAATGCTTCACCGGGGGTCTGTGATACGACTAACAAGTCTGCTTTAGCGCTCATCTTCTGAAGACTTTCAGCAACAAACGGGAAAGGAGGTATATCAAAGACTAATTCTTCAATAACTTTGTTAACTTCTTTAGACCATCCCAAAGTTGCCGTTATGACAGCATCATTTGCTTCTGCTTCATACTTAACTAAGGTAGGATTGCCAAGTTTGCTTTCCTTATTGGTCCATTCAAGAACTGAAGCCAAATCCATAATTTCGGCACGGCGTGCTTTAACTTCAGGACGGGCAGCAAGCAGTTCCATTGCTCTGAGAAGCGCTTTGAATCTGTTGATACCACGGGTCTTTGAATACAAGTTTACAAATTCCCATGTTTCGCGGGCATACTTAGAAACTTTCTGTAAGTGAAAGTGTTTTACGAATGCAGGACAGAAACATTCCTTCTGCTTAATTTCCATAGTATCAAAAACGCAACCATCTGAATCAATTCCGATAAAGAATTCTTTTGTAGGCTGTAATTTTTCTAATACTTGTTTTGGGTTATCCATCTATATTATTCCTTTCGATTATTTTGCTTCAGGTGTGTAATCAGGTAATTTTTTCTCTGCAAAGATTGGTTTAATCTGTGCAAAACGCTGACGGCCGTTAATCATAGGAACGGAAACCCAGTCCTCGCCTATTAATGGTCTGACATAATTCAAGAATTCGTCAGTAACATCAATACGGTTTGGAGCAATCCATTTTTCAGGGAAGAATCTCTCTGAAAGAGCAACTTTTTGAAGAGGAACTTTATCATATTTAACAGTGTAAATAAGACCCGGTTCTCTTAAGATTGTAGCCATCCATCCATTACCATCTTTCATAGCAACTTCAACTGCTTTTTGACCTACTTTGTATGCTTCATCTAAATCGACAGTTGAGGCATATATCATAGTATCGCGCTGATCAGTTCCGCTTACCTGTCCTCTTGCAGCACCTTTAGCTTTAATGCCTGTTTCATTCAAGTAGTTAACTACTTTCTGGAAAACTGACATCTTGCTTGAACCGAATGAGGTATGACCGAAA
The DNA here is from genome assembly GCA_903915485.1 of uncultured Ignavibacteriales bacterium. GTDB lineage: Bacteria > Bacteroidota > Ignavibacteria > Ignavibacteriales > Ignavibacteriaceae > CAIYTF01. Next base: position 3,062 of record CAIWTC010000671.1, read on the forward strand.
GCATCTTTAACTTCTCCGACGCTTCCTGCATCAAATCCTTCACTGATGACGACTATACAGCGGCCATCTCTAACTAATTGATCATTAACATTATCTGCTAAGTTTTCAAGTGTAACATTTGATTCAGTCATATAAATCTGTAAAGGCATTTCCCTCTTTGGGTCAGCCAATCTTGCGGCGGCAGGAATATAACCAATTTTTCTTCCCATTGCCTGTAGTACTAAGACAGGATCTGCAGGAGATGAACCACGGTTCTCTTCTTCAGCGCACTGTACAATATGCGACCAATAACGGGCAACGCTTCCGTATCCCGGGGTATGATCGATTAACTTAAATTCACTGTCACCGACATCGTTATCGATTGTCTTGGGGACACCTGTTGCAACAAGTTCAATTCCACTCTCACTTGCTAATTCACTAACTTTAAAAGCAGTATGCTGAGAATCATTTCCTCCAATATAGAAGAAGTATCCTACATCATGTGCTTTGATGACTTCCATAACTCTTGCAAAATCTTTAACCTGCTTATCTTTAAGTTTATACCGGCAGGTTCCGATACTGCCTGCAGCAGGAGTTGTTCTCAAGAGTGCAATTTCTTCTTCAGACTGAGCACTTAAATCCAAGAGTTCTTCTTTAAGAACACCTTCGATGCCATGCCAACCTGCATATACTTTCCCGAATACATCAGGAAACTGCTTGCATGTTTCAACAATACCGCGCAGAGAGTTATTAATTACCGGGGAGGGTCCACCCGATTGTGCTACTATTACATTTTTTGCCATATTGACCTTTTCTCGTTTATATTATGATTATAAGTTATACACCGCTAAATGAATTGAATCCTCCGTCAACAGGGATAATAACACCTGTTACGAATTTTGATAAATCAGAAAGGAGATAAAGTACCGTTCCAATTAATTCTTCAGGCTCTCCAAACCTTGCCATAGGGGTATTATAAATAATCCTTTCAGCTCTTGGAGTATATTTGCCTGTTTCTTTATCAATGAGTAAAAATCTGTTTTGATCTGACATAAAAAATCCAGGAGCAACTGCATTAACACGAATGTTAATTTTTGCGAAGTGAACTGCTAACCATTCGGTTAAGTTATTGATTCCGGCTTTAGCTGCTGAATATGCAGGGATTTTTGTCAAAGGACGATAAGAATTCATTGAGGAGATATTAAGTATTGAGCCTCCCCTACCAGCCATATCTTCTGAGAATACCATTGTAGGAAGAACGGTTCCTAAAAAGTTTAAGTCGAAAACTTTTCTAAAACCTTCGATATCAAGACCGAAGAAGCCTTTGGAAAGTTCACCCATGTTATCCTCTGAGAGAAATTCTAACTGAGTTGTTGCTGTCGGTGCATTTCCGCCCGCGGCATTAATAAGGATATCAATTTTTCCAAGTTCCTTATTGATAATTTCTTTTGCCTGTTGAAGAATTGCTTTATCCAAAACATTGGCGAAAACTCCGATTACTTCACCGCCTGTTTTTAAGCGTAAAGCCTCTGCAACTTCATCACTCTTTTCCTTATTAAAATCAGCGATAGCAACTCTTACACCTGCTTCTGCCAATCCCTCAGCTAATGAAGTACCAATGATGCCTGCACCACCGGTGATAACGCAAACTTTACCTTTTAAATCATCTAATGAATATTTGCTCATATTATTTCCATTTTATTTAACATTATTAATACTTGCCATTATTGCTTTGGCATTTTCTGTAAGTTTTTTAAAATCTTTATTCTCAATTGCTGATTTTTCCAGTAATGCTGCTCCTAACCCAACTGCACACGCACCAACCTTAATCCATTCACCTGCATTAGTTAAAGTAACTCCGCCCGTAGGCATCATTCTTATGTGAGGCATAGGGGCTAAGACTCCTTTGAAAAATGACATTCCAAGTACATCAGCAGGAAAAACCTTAATGACATCTGCACCTGCTTCGTATGCAGTCTGAATTTCTGTCGGGGTAAAACATCCCGGCATAGCAGGAATATCATACTCATGTGCTTTTTCGATGATTTCTTTTTTGAATATCGGACTAACAACAAATCGTGCACCTGCTTTGATTGCTGCTTCAGCATCTTTAGGGTTCAGAACAGTACCCACTCCGACTAGAACATCTTTTTTATTTTGCTTAACAAAATCTTCAATTAATTGTATTGCGTTCGGTACTCTTAATGTAATTTCCATAACTGAAATTCCACCTTCAAGCAATGCATCAACAACACTTACCAATGTATCAAGCTCTTTGATTGCGATGACTGCTACAGCTTTGCGTTTAGTAATTTCATTTACGATTGATTCACGGGACATATTTTTCTTAGTATTTCTTTAATATTTAATAATTTATATTTCGACAATTAAGTTATCACCGAACAGAAAAGTGTTTATTAATCCTTTTCATAATTCATAACTAATAACTCATAATTAATTAATGTCTTTCATTGCTACCCAATCAATATCATTATAGTCTTGGTTCTCTCCACCCATAGCCCAAATGAATGTGTAATTCTGAGTAGCAGCACCTGAATGAAT
>CAIWTC010000672.1 GCA_903915485.1 uncultured Ignavibacteriales bacterium
ATCTATTTCGCAGCCTTCAATTAGAATATCATCAAATCTTGTAGGAACACTTGAATCATCAGTAGTTTCCACACCAATACCACCGGTTCTTTTATTTACATCATTCTGTCCGGGGCTACCTTTGACATTATGGATGTGGAGATTCTTGAGATAAATGTGACTGACCAATCCAAAATTACTCGCAGCAACCAGAACACCTCTTCTGTCTCCCGCTGCAGGAGCATCATTCGTTAATTCTAAATTATTTACTTCAATATATTGTTGATTGTTAATGTAAAGAGTAGCGGTTCCGGTTATTCCGTTTCCGTTAATAACAGGTTTTGCAGTTCCGCCGTATTTGTCAACAATAATTGGTTTAAGTGCGCTGCCGCTTCCTTTGAATGCCAGTTGCCCTGTCCAAACGGAAGAAGACTTTAACAAAATAGTATCACCTTCTTTAAAAGTTTGCCCATTCACTTTTGTGAGTGACTGCCAAGCGCTCGTTAAAGTCTTCCCGTCATTCGAATCGTTTCCTCCTACAGCGTCAACATAATATTTAATGCTCTGACTACTACCGGTAACTGATAGCAGCAGACTGAGTATAAATATCATTAAAAATATTTTCATTGTTTATTTTATTTCTATATTTAGTGCTTATCGAAATAATTTAAAAGGTTATAAACCCGACTATTTAATGATTTCATATTTATCATTAAATCTTCATAAGTTGTCAAATCAATTTTTACTATTCCTTTGTTTGAGTCTTCATTAGAAGGGTCCCCGCCCTTGCCATTAGGATCATTGTCCATATACTTGAACCAATGCCATCCAAGACATCCTTTGTTCTTCAACAATGCTAAAGTAAAGTTTTGATAAAATAATCCCCTATCCTTTTGCGTTCCTACAATCCATCCCGCGCCGGAATAATTTGGAAGACCGGAGTCTTCTGCTTTTACATACCACTCTGTGATTAGGAAAGGTTTGCCAGACCATTTAACCCAGTTGTTCATGCTCTCTTCAACCGGGGTCCAAACATTGTAATAATTAATTGAAAAAATGTCTACGAATTTCCCGGCCCCTCTGAATAGACCCGGTAATCTCAATGCAGAACCATGAAAGCGTGAGCCCAGGAATAAATGATTAGGATCATATTTTTTTATAGCTGCTGAAGTTACGCCAAAATATGTTTCTGATAAATATTCCATGAATGCATCTTTATCAGTATCAGTAATTTCACTTTTTTTATAATCACCGGATTTGCGATTACGCATCCAATTGTCTGCTGCTATGTAACCCTCGTCAGAAACCGGAAGGCCTAAGTAATTTACAAGCATATCTTCTTTAAAAGGCATCTCATTATCTGAGAAGTACCCAACAAGATATTTATCATTTGCATATTCAGTAAACTTTGAGGCTTTCTCATCGCAGTACTTAACAAAATTTTTATCGAATACAAATATGCAGTCATTCGGATAGCCTGTATGTCCGGGCTGTTGAAAAGTTCCTCCGCGTTTTTTGCCATAACCACTCATGAAATTAACCATGATTGTATATGAAACACGATGCTCTGCTTTATTCAAAATATCATTATCTGACCATGCCCCGGTTGAATTAAATGAATTCTTCTGTAGAAGTTGAGCTGCATCATCCGCCCATGATATTTCACCTTTTGGCAAAGTAGAAATAATATTTTTTGTAGTTTTAGAATTGCCCGGCGTAACAGAAACAATTCCTTTTACAATGAACCTATGTCCGTCAGGGTCAATCATTCTAAATTTGCCGCCGGAAGTTTCCACACGAAAATATCCGGTTGCTTTGCTTGAGGTATTTTTATCCCCGCCGTAAGTGCAGATATTTGTGTCTATTGCTATGCATGCAAGTTCTTTCGAAGATTCGATAGTATTTGTAGGGTATGTTTTCCATTCTTTATCCGGTTTGGCTTTTGCTTTTATGCTCGGGCATGTCTGAGCATAGCTAATATTACTAATCAGCGCGGTTAAGCAAATCAGGAGAATAAGTGATTTAACTATTACTTTCTTCATTAATACAAACGGTTGCAAACTAAAACATCCTTGTCTATTACTTTATCAATATCATTTTTTTTGTCATGACAACATTTCCTGAAGTCAAACGATAGAAATATATGCCCGATGCCAGGTTGCTTCCTTCAAAACGAATGCTGTGTGAACCTGCGGCATAAAATCTGTTAGCAAGAGTTTCAACTTCCTGACCCATACTGTTATAAATCTTTAGTGATACATTCGAAGCACCTGCCAAAGTGAACTTAATTTCTGTGCTGGGGTTAAAAGGGTTAGGATAGTTCTGTGACAACTCATATTTGTTTACTTTGTATTCGTTGTCTGATACTGCAGTACCGGTTGTGTATTCGAAAGCACCTCTGCATACAATTCCATCACTTGGGAGAGAATTACCTAAGAAGTCAACTGCAGCCTGACCGGGAATTACTATTCCACTCTGTATTGCAGGTGAACCTGCCTTTAACGCAAATCCGTTTACTGAACTTAATCCTGTTGTGAATGAAGGATTAGCATTTACAAATAACGGGTCAACAGTTAATTTATTAACATCATCAGGTTCTTTTGATGGATGATATCCGTAAAAAATATTATTCGAAACAGTTCTTGTATAGCCGGAAGCAGTTATATAGGACTGCGAAGAAGAGCTCATATTATAAATAACATTATTAAAAAATGAGTATGCTCTTGTGCCTGCCTGAGTATTTCTCTCCGAAATATAAATTGGACTAAGTCCGCTTGCCGTATAAACAGTATTGTTGTATATGGAAAGTGAGGTAACAGGATAGTTGACGCAGAAAATAATTTTCTTGTCATTCTTGCTGACATTATATCTGCAAATATTTCCGGTATCGGCTTGAGCCGTACAAGTCCAAAACAAACCATGACTATTATCATGACTGTAACTGTACTGAAAAATACAATTGATAGTCTGTAAATCAGCGTCATACATACTTCCGTCGCCAAAGTCACCGCCCTGTTGCGATGCTCTATTATAGTAGCCTTCGTTGTACTGGAAAATTGCTCCATCGCAGGAAGCGGTATAAATTGTATTTCCGGTTGTGCCGGTTGCAGTTTCATAACATACATTATGTTCAATCAAGCCGCCCTGCAATAAGCGGAATGCCATAGCATTTTTTGAAGTATGGTGAATTACAGTATTAGTAACGCGAAGATTCGTGAACTTACGGTTATTCCAAAGAGGAGTATTGGGATAATCGTTTCTTTTGATTGTGTTGTCCGTGTAGAAGCCTACATTTTCAATATTAGCAATAGTGCAGCTATCAACCCAAACATCGTTGAATCTTGTCGCAAGAGATAAATCACCGTTTACTTCAATTCCGATTCCGGCAGTCCGCTTAGAAGGGTCATCATCTCCGATCATACCTTTAATATTATGGACATATAAATTTCTAAGATAAATGTGATTAACAACTCCATAGTTGGCAGCAGTAATAAGTACGCCTCTTCTGTCACCCGCAGTGGCGGCATCATTAGTAATCTCAAGATTGCTGATTTCCCAGTATTCTTGGTTATTCAAATAAAGAACTGCTTCGCCGGTTACTCCGCCACCACTGATAATAGGCTTGGCAGAACCGCCGTATAAACTTATTTTAATAGGATTGTCTGAAGCGCCGGTACCTTTAGGCTTTAACTGTCCTGTCCATGTTTGACCTGACTTGAATAAAATACTGTCACCGGGCTCGAATACTGTTGCATTAATTTTATCAAGACTCTTCCACGCAGTTAATGCAGTTAAGCCATTTTGAGCATCATTGCCCAATGCAGCGTCAACATAAAATGTTCTAAAAGAAACAACGGAGAATGAATTAGATTGAATATTCCATACTCCTGATGATGCTGTGAGAACAACAGAGTTTCCTGTTCCTGAAAAAGATAATGAATCAAATTTAGCTGTTCCATTTAAGGGAAGCACAGTTACAGGCGAGCCATTAAGCGAAGCCCCGCTTGCTGTAATAACTACAGAAGTTGAATAATTTAAATCTATATTATTGTTTGCGTCGACTGCATCAATCACAACACCCGGTTTGATATTTTTACCAATAGCTACTGATGTCGGCTGTTGTGTGAATTTAATTTTAGTTGCTACTACTGTAATTTTGTTTTTAGTAGAATCAGAAGTTAGTGCACTGAAGGCCGCAAACTGAGAGCTGGTAACATCACTCTGTGTAATAACATTAAAAGCCGATAAAGCAAACTGAACAGTCTCGTTATCAAGCAAAGCAGAATTCTTCAATGATACGCGAAGGCTCAAGGTTTTGCTGCTGTTATCGGGGGTCGTAACTAGAATACTTGGAAAACTTATTTTTTTATCGCTGATTGTACCGCTTCCAACACGCGTTGTGCCGTCAAATAAATCGGCAGCCAGGAAAACATTTGTCCATGAATTAGAGCCTGTATTTGTACCTCTGTCAAAAGTAATACCGGTAACAATTGTAGGTTTGCTATCACTGTCGCCTGAGTTACCACCGTCTCTTATGGTTAGTTTCCAAACTTCTTTTCCGGTAGAGGAAGTAAGAGGCGAAGCATCGTTAACTAAAGATGAAATTGATGAGCTTTCTGAACCGGACACTGCGAGTATATCACTGTTGAGTGAAGCCAGTGAGTTAAGTGTATTTTGACTGCTAATCAAAGGATTAACTGCATAATAATTGGTTGTTGCACCGCTGCCATTATAAGCATAGACGGCAAAGTGATATGATGTGCTTGGAAGCAAAGCTGTAGCACTTAGTGATGTTGACGAACCAAAGGAAACAACGGTTGCATCCCCTATTGCATCACGGAGATTATAAACCTGACCGTCAACAGGAACTCCTGTCGGGTCTGAATCTGCTTTCTGCAAAACTATATAACCTGATGCTGAAGAAACACCTGTGAAAGATAAATTCATTGATGTTGCAGTAATTGAACTGAACTGAAGATTTGTTGCTTGTGAAGTAGGTTCAGCTTGAATTAATACATCGTCGATAGCCATGCCACAACTTAAGATACCCATCTTCGTCCATCTGAGCCAAATTTCCTGACCCGCGGCAATAGATAGATTAATGATTGCGGTTTTGACTGTATAATTTCCTGCAGCATTTCCATCAAGTGCACCTGCTATACCATTTTTCAATGGTAAAAAATCAAGCGCCGGGACCGGAGTCCAAGTTCCAGCAGCTATCGTTGTTGAGCCAACCTGATAAGAAAAAACCAATCCGTTAACACTTGAATTTTGTCTCCATTGTTCTCCTCTGTAAGAAACCATAATGGAATTTAATGCTGAACCGGTATTATTAACTAATCTTAAAGCCATAGCAAATAATGCTGTGTCCGCTCCGTTAGAAACTTCACCTAAGGCACGGTCGGCTTGACCCGTTGTACCAAAACTTCTAAGTCCTGCACCGCCGGTGTTAAAACTTCCATCATCTAAATAATAACTTGCTGGAGCACCCCAAGGAAGAGTTTTCCCTTGGTACGCATACCATCCAAGGATAGTTCCGTTATCACTCCATGGAGATAGTGTTCCGACAGTACCTGTACTCGCCAAAGTATTAAAGGTTTGCGTATAACCGGCTTGAGAAGAAAGGCTAGCCTGTCCATATACAGCACTGACTGCCATGAGTGAAAAAAGCAAGGACACAACTTTTAAACGATTTACCATTATGCTTCCAAATAATTTATCTGCTTTAGGGGCTCACAATTATGAGCCCCGGATAAGCATTCTAATTAATAATATTTTTTATTTCTAACCGATTACTTCAGGAACATCATCTTTTTAGTCATAACAACATTACCTGTTGTTAATCTATAAAAATAAATTCCTGAAGAAAGATTTGCTCCGTTAAAAGGAACTTCATAGTTACCCGGTGTTTGCACCTGGTCAACTAGCGTCATTAATTGCTTGCCCAAAACATCGTACACAACCAAAGAAACTTTCATTGACGAAGGCACGCCATATGAAATCTTAGTTGTAGGATTAAATGGATTAGGGTAATTCTGATTCAAAACAACTGTAGAAGGAATTAATAAATTATTAAGACCTTTAACATCTGTTACGCTTGGAAGGATTGTGTATAGCCATGCAACAGCACTCTTCAAAGCACTGTCCTGTTTGATAGCATCATTATCCAAAGTGTGTCCGGTGTTATAGAATAATCTAAGTCCTGATGTGATTCCATTGCGCTGTGCAGTTGAGTAAATATACTTATCTGAATATAAGAAAGGACCATCAGAAGGAATACTGTCATAAAAAACGGTAACATCAGCTGTGCCATGAACTAAATATACAGGGATATCACCTCTCTTTATCCAGGCAGTATCTCCAATCGCGCCCCAGTTGCTTATAATTCCTGAAACCTTAGACGATACACCCGGTGTTCCGCTTGTTCCTTCAAAAGTTCCTCCGACATTAGCCCAGGTTACAGTATTAGGCACTTCGGTTGAATCTAAATACGCAAGATGTAATGTAGTAATTGAACCGGCTGAACTACCTGTCATATAGATTGTTGCAGGGTCGATACCATTTGCAGATGCATTTTGTCTAAAATATCTAACTGCAGCTTTCGCATCCTGCACCGCACGAATCATTGCTTCAAATTGTGCAAGGTCATTTGCAAGAGGAGAAGTAGTTCTATAATTAATTGATGCTACTACATAACCGCGTTTTGCAAGACCGCCGCAATAGAGAGTTCCAAAACCGCTTACTTTGTCGCCTCCCTGAAATCCTCCGCCATGAACAAAAATTACAAGAGGACGATTTGTTTTTGTATCTCCGGCAGGAGTATATAAGTCATAAGTCAAAGCCTTGGCGCCGGCTAAGCCGTATTGCAGGTCGCTTTGAAGAATATATGAAGAAAACACAGGGTCAAGGTATCTCTTTCCCGCTGCAATCTGAAGAGTATCTCCCGAGCCAATTGCAAATTGTCCAAATCTATCAATGCCTGCCTGATTTACAGCACCGGCTAAATATCCGCGGGCAGAACTTCCAACGGTATCCCAGATAACTGATTTATCTGCACGCCATATAATTCTCTGTGTTAGCGTATCTGCAAATCCTAAAGGTGAAGTTAAATCTAATTTATATGTTCCTGTTGAATCAGGTCTATCTGTATTGATAACCCAATAACCAAGTTTGTAACGGTAATTAATTCCCTGACGGAATCCGGCATCTGCTGTGTCACCGCTAACATAACGGAAAGAAATATTTCTTATAGAGGTTGGGGCAACTTCAAAAGTAAATGCTGTTTTTCTCAATTCAATATCTGAACCAATGTAAACAGTCTTAACTGAAGTAGAAGTTATCTGACGGATAAGTGAACCTGCACCATTCGTAACTACATAAGAAGCGTCTGAACCGCCTGAAGGGTTGTTGAAAGACATATTAAAATCATTTAATTTCAATTTACCCATTGTTAAACCAAGATTTCCTGTAGCAGTAGTTGTTTTAGATAAACTTGTTGCTAAAGATTTTGAAGACATGTTTACAGTTACATTCAACACAGTGTCAGGGAGTCCGTCGCCGGTTACCTGGTCACCTGCTCCTGAGTACTCATAACTTCCATATCTTGAAAACTTACGGGTTGCTGTCTGAATTTCACCTGCTGCTGCCGAGGCTGAAATA
>CAIWTC010000673.1 GCA_903915485.1 uncultured Ignavibacteriales bacterium
ATTTAAATAATAGATGTACTATTTAGGTCACATTTTTCGAATTTTTTATTATAAATATTGTAGAATCTTTTAATGAAATATAAATTACTTCTTCACACTGCGCTCTTGATTATATTTGTTGCCTTTACGGCTAATGCCGGCGACAATCCGCGAAAGTTAAATAAAACGCTCTCCGACACAAGCAGTTTCACAAATATTGGAAACATTGGTCTTACAATAACAAACTTTGGACAGTTTGGGAATGGGTTGTCAAAGCTTTCACAAGAAAACCATCCGCCTTCCTGTGAATACCCTTTGGGAAGTGGAATTGAACATTTATTTGCCGGCGGCCTTTGGGTTGGAGGTTTCATTAAAAATGATTCCATCAGTAATACAAAGTATGGTCCATTCGTAACAACCGGAGCAGTTGATGCTTCATCATTATCATCCACTAGAGGCGGCGGATTTGAATATACAAATGATAAAGGTTCTACAATTATCCAGCGTTCATCCATTAATGAATCTCCTGTTTTCAAACCGGATGCGGTTTCGCATCAGGATTATGTAATGGACTATAATGATACGAATTTAACTACGAAGAATAAAACTACTATTGTTGACCACAATCCTCTTGGAATTGGTGTTCATGAAGAATGTTATGCATGGAATTTCCCTTTCGCTGATTTCTTTGTAATTAAGAATATATGGATTAAAAACATAACTAATAAATACTTAGATAGTGTTTATGTAGGATTATATTCAGATGCTGTTGTGCGAAACACAAAAGTTACGAGTACTACAAACTCTGCTTTTTTCTCACACGGCGGATTAGGTTATGATGATTCGCTTAAAATATCTTATTGTTATGATGTTGACGGAGATGTTGGTTTCACTGATAGCTATATAGGATTTTTGTTCTTAGGTTCTTACCCTAAACTTCCTGCAAAATTTGTTCAGGTGAATGGTTCTAATACTGACACGCTTACTTCAACGAGTTATGTTGCATGGCAGTGGGGGAATACAAGCGTTCAGAATTTCTTTGCACCCGATAATGATGTGAAGAGGTATCCAAAGATGCAGGGATATTTTCAGTACCCTGTCAGATTTAAGGATATTAATCCCGACCAATTGAGAACGCCATCTAATAGATCTGAATTAATTACTCATGGATATTTTAAGAGCATCAACCCAGGTGATTCAATTAATGTTGTTTTTGCAATCCTATGTGGTAAAAAGACTGGTAATGACCCTGCATCGTTAGACACAAAAGCACAAAGAGCAACGCTTTATAACAATGCTGACTGGGCATTAAGGGCCTATTATGGTAACGATCGTAACCGCAACGATACAGTTGATGTTGGCGAAGATATTTTCGGCGATGGCAAAATTCACCATTATGTTTTACCCGCTCCTCCGGCAATTCCGATTATGAAAGTTGTCCCTGAAAATAATAAATGTACTATTTATTGGGATAAACGCGCCGAGAGTTCAATTGACCCTATCTCCGGCAAGAAAGATTTCGCAGGTTATAAAGTATATAGAACTCAATCCGGGTTTGACTTAAGTGATAATCAGAGTGTATTGAACTCACTTGTTGTATTATCTCAATACGATAGCGCAGGATCAACCGGTTTTAATACAGGATTCAAGTCAATTGAGCAGAATCCACCAATAACCTTTCCAAACGATCCAAATAAATATTACTATAAAGTAGAAGTTCCAAATTTGTTAAATGGATGGCAATATTTGTTTACGGTCACTTCATTTGATAAGGGGGATCCGGATAACAGTTTAGATCCACTAGAATCTAGTTTATTAGCAAATATTAATAGAGTTTTCCCGGGTACTCCGGCAGTCGAAGATGCTAATACTAGTATTGGAGTTTATCCAAACCCTTATTATGCTCATGCAATTTGGGACGGTAGTGCGGAAAGACTAAGAAAAATATATTTCTATAACCTACCTGCATCTTGTGAAATTACTATTTATACTTTAGCGGGTGATATTGTAAAAAGAATCAATCACGACCAAAGCAAAAACGGTTCAAATACACGATGGTTCGAACAGTATGCAGGGGGAAGTAATAAACAAATATTCTCAGGCGGTGAACATGCTTGGGATTTAGTAACTGATAACGACCAGGCTATTGCCACAGGGTTATACCTTTTTACAGTAAAGAATTCAGCAAACGGGCAAATTAAGACCGGTAAATTTTTAATCATTAAATGATAGGACAAAATATGAAATCGAAGTTACTCATTGTAATTTTCTTAATAATGGCCGGCATTGGTTATGCGCAAACCGATACCATCATTATTACTTCACCGGTGGGTGGTGAATTATGGGATGTTGCCACTTCACAAAACATTACTTGGAAAGACACAAATGTTACTGATGTAAAACTCGAATACACAGTAAATGGTACTACTTGGTATACAATTGTAAACTCAATGCCGGCCTCTGCCGGAACTTATAGTTGGATAATACCTGATTCTCTAAGCAGCCTTTGTAAAATTAGAATTACAAATAATAACTCACAGAAATCAACTACAACTAAAACAGCGTTTACGATTTTAAAATTAGTTACAACGAAAGATATTAACTTTATACCCGATGAATTGGCTCCTTCATGGCCAAATTCTCCATTATC